>CAQNVT010000200.1 GCA_948844705.1 uncultured Dorea sp. | reverse complement strand
TTGCCAACTCGGTGGTGGCGCCGGCGATTGAGTATAAGGCCGAGGGGCAGGTGTTTGGGATTGGGTGTAAAATCTTTACGATTGCGGGGCCGGTGGATAATGACATCAATGCAAGGAAGATCTGGGAGGACGGAATGCTCAGGGCAGTCTGCAATGTAACAGAGCATGTCTCGGTGACAGAGGATCCGGGCGTCGTCCGGATCCGTGTGAAGCAGTTCTATGCGCCGATCATCCTGGAGTGGAAGGTCCTGATAGATGCAGAGTACCGGATCCATGCGGACGGCAGAGTGGAGGTGAAATATCACGGAGTTCCGGTAGGCGGTCAGCTTCCGGAAACCTTTGCAAGGATCGGGTTAAGGTTTGTGCTTCCCGGAGCCTGCGAGCAGCTCAGATGGTACGGCAGAGGACCGTCGGAAACCTATGCGGACTGCAAGGAGGGCAATCGGATCGGGTGCTACGAAAGCACGGTGACGGATCAATATTTTCCATATGTAGTCCCGCAGGAGACAGGCAACCATGAGGATACGAGATGGGCGGAGTTTTGCACGCAAAACGGACATACGCTCAGGATTGAAGGAGAGGAGCCGTTTGGCTTCGGAGCTCTCCACTACGCACAGGAGACGCTCATGAGCGCGTCTCACAGCAATGAGCCCAAACCGGAGGAAGATATTTATCTTCAGCTGGATTACAGGCAGCATGGACTTGGCAGCGCCAGCTGGGGGGCAGAATGCCTGGATAAGGACAGGCTTTACCCGGAAGAATTTATGTTTTTGTGGACGCTTTCGGGCAGGTAAAGAGGAAAAGGTTTTTTTAGAAAAGGGGGAATGAAAATGAGCCAAAAAACAGAGGACCAAAGCAGCATACGTAAAAAGCGGTATATCGTGACAAGGAAGACCGCACCTTATATTTTTCTGTTTCCAATGATTGTATTATTTGCAGTATTTATGGTCTATCCGATCATACACTCGCTTCTTCTGAGTTTTCAGGATTTTTCAGAAGGGATCTACACTTTCTGCGGAATACAGAATTATGTGACGCTTCTTAAAGATCCGATATTCTGGAAATCGCTGAAGAACACGTTTATCTATCTGATCGTTCAGGTTCCGGTGATGGTAGTGCTTTCACTGCTGTTCGGTGTATTGGTAGAGCAGGCGTTTCTGAAATTCAGGGCAGGATTCCGAATCAGTATTTTCCTGCCGGCGGTAACGGCGCTTGTTGCTTACGCGATCGTGTTCAAGCTGCTGTTTAACACGGATTTCGGTCTGGTAAACCATATGCTCCGGTCACTGGGATTTGAAGGCGTGGACTGGCTGAATACGGTCTGGGGTGCGAGGATGGCAATCATCATAGCCATTACCTGGCGCTGGACGGGATACAATACCATCATCGTGATCGCCGGACTGAAAAGTATTCCGACAGAGCTGTATGAATCTGCGGAGATCGACGGCGCATCCTTCTGGCAGAAGTTTTTGTACATCACGGTTCCGATGGTAAAATCCATCCTGCTGTTCGTAAGCATTACGTCTACGATCGGAACATTGCAGCTGTTTGACGAGTCTTTTATCCTGACGGGAGGCGGGCCGAACAACGCGACGATCACGATCGGGCATTATCTGTATGATACGGGCTTTACCTACTATAAATTCGGCTATGCGGCAGCATTAAGCTATGCACTGGTAATTATTATCGGAATTCTGTCACTCATACAGTTTAAGGTGACGAAGGGAGGAGAGGAGTAATGAAGAGCGGAAGAACCATACCTAAAGTCGTAACATATGTAGTGTTGATTATTGCAGCGTTTATCTCACTTTTTCCGTTTTATTTTATGTTTGTATCTTCGACAAATTCGAATGCGGATATTTTAAGTGCGGCGCCGAAAATGTTTTTTGGCTCCCACCTGATGGAAAATCTGAAAAATTTGAATGACAGGCTGGATCTGGGGAGAATACTGCTCAACTCCTGTATTCTTACCTTCACCTATACGCTGTTGTCCATACTGATTCATTCTATGGCGGGCTATGCACTGGCGAAGTTTGAGTTTAAGGGCAAGGGGCTTATGTTCGGGATCTTTATGATAACGATGATGATCCCGGGGCAGGTAATGTATGTGCCGTTATTTACGCTGATGAATAAGATCGGCTGGGCGAATACCTATCAGGCGGTTATCCTGCCGGGACTTGCAGGAGCCTTCGGTATTTTCCTTATGAGGCAGAATATGCTGTCCTTCCCGCTGTCTCTTATAGAGGCGGCCAGAATTGACGGATGCGGCGAGTTCAGCATCTTTTTCAGGATCGTTATGCCGACGATGAAGCCGGCGCTTGGTGCTCTTGCGATCTACATGTTTATGAGTATGTGGAACAGCTTTATGTGGCCGCTCATCATTCTCGGCACAAAGTCCATGTATAATTTCCCGGTGGCTTTATCTATGCTGGAGGGTGTTGCATGGCGGAAGGATTACGGCGTTATCATGCTTGCTACCGTATTTGCGGTGCTGCCGATACTGATTGTATTCCTTGTATTTCAGAAGCAGTTCATAGCCGGCGTAATGGGCGGGGCCGTGAAGGAGTAAATATTACCGTCTTATTACGTGAGACGGTGGTAAAAATAAATTTATTTTATTTCATGCGAAGGAGGAAAAAAGACATGAAGAAAAAGTTATTATCAATCTTAATGGCGGCGGCAATGACACTGTCGCTGGCGGCCTGCACAGGAAACGGCGGAGGCGGAGAAAGCTCTGATTCCGGCAGCGGGGAGGGCGGCCTTTCCGGTGAGGTCACGGTGTGGAGCTGGGATGTGGCGCTTGCACATCTGGAGGCACAGGCAGAGCGTTTTCAGGAAAAGTATCCGGACGTGGACTTTAACTTTGAAGAAATGAGTGTAACACAGGTATATCAGAAGATGACAACCTGCCTGCAGTCAGGGATCGGCCTTCCGGATATCGTGTCGCTGGAAGGTGAGCAGATGCAGAAATTCGGCGAGAAATTCCCGGGACAGTTCGAGGACTTTACGGATATGATCAGTAAGGAGGATTTCTTCCCGATCAAGCTGGCAGAGTGTACGAGTGACGGAAAGATCATTGCATATCCGTGGGATTCCGGCCCGTGCGGGATGTTCTACCGCACCGATCTGTTTGAGGATGCGGGGATCAAGGCAGAGGATATCGTGACCTGGGACGACTTTATCGAGGCCGGCAAGGTGATGAAGGAAAAGACCGGTGTAGACATGCTCTGTATGGCGGAGTCAAGAAACGATCAGATCTATCGCTTTATGCTGATGGAATTAGGCGGTTTCTATTTTGATGAAAACGGAAAAACACAGGTGAATTCTCCGGAATCCATTCAGGCTATGGAAATGTGCAAGAGACTCTACGAGGAGAAGATTACATTCAACAACTCTTCCTGGGATGATATGATGGCAGGAATGTCCTCAGATAAGTTCGCATGTCTCGCAGAGGCAGTATGGATGGTAGGCTCCATCAAGGACGGAGTTCCGGATCAGGAGGGCAAATGGAGAGTTATGCCGCTTCCGAAGTTCGCGGATCAGGAGGAAGCAATGGGCGCGTCAAACGGTGGTTCCGTTCTCGCAGTTCCGACTGCAAGTGAGAATGCAGAAGCAGCGAAGGAATTCGTGAAGTTCTGTATGGAGGATGTGGATGCCAACGTAGAAGGCTTCCAGAATTACGGACTCTATCCGTCTTACCTTCCGGCGCTTGAGTCAGACGTTTTCAAGGAGGGCGACGCTTTCTTCGGAAATCAGCAGATCTTTGATCTCTTTACCGAGATCGGAAAGACGGTGCCGCAGATAAATTACACATCTAATTTTGCAGAGGCGCTTGAAATGTCCAAGAACTGCGTGGCGCAGATCATCCTTGAGGGTGCAGATCCGACAGAGGTTTTAAATGCCGAACAGAAGGAAATGGAGTCGAAGTTCGGACAATAGAAATTCTGTAAAAACAGAATGAAAATAAGCAGAAGGATTTGGAAGATAAGTGCCGGGAGGTTTGGTTTCCCGGCTCTTATTTTTCGGAACGGAGGAGTACTTGTACGAGGTTAAGACGATAAAAAAAGAGATATACCATATTATCATTCCGATGATCCTGGAAAATATTCTCCAGATCTCCGCAAGTCTTGTGACAACGGCAATGGTGGGGAGACTTCTGGCAGATGATATTTCCGCCCAGGGTATCTGTGTCAGGATCACGGATACCCTGTGGGTGTTCTATAAAGGCGTGGCGATCGGCGCAACCGTGCTGATCGCCAGGTCGTACGGGGCAGGGAAACGGGACAGCTGCCGCAGGATCATGGAGCAGGCGCTTTTGAGCGAGCTGGTTATCGTGTTTTTGTTTCAGGCAATTTTATTTTTCCGGGCGGAGCTCTTTCTTGGATTTTTCTCGAAGGATGCGGAGATACTGGCGCTCTCCGGAAGCTATATGAGGATCATGGTATTTGGATTTCCGTGCTGCGTCATTATGACGCTTGTGACGGCGGCGTTTCAGGGATATGGAAATACGAGGATACCGATGTATATTGCCGCGGCGATGAACGGTGTGAATATTATTCTTGGCTATCTATTGATCTTTGGAGCCGGACCCTTTGAGGGGCTGGGGATCCGGGGAGCGGCGGCAGCGCTTGTGACGGCGCAGGCGTTCGGCGCAGGACTTGGCCTTTATCTGCTGTACCGGAAGGAAAAGGGACTGTTTTCGGATGCGCCCCGCCGGGAAAGGTTTTTCTCCTTTGATAAGAAATGCATTTATGAAATATATACGACAGGGATACCGGCGGCGCTTGAGAGCATGTTCTGGCAGTTTTCAGCCATTATTCTGAGCAAGATTATATTGTATTACGGCGCGGCGGCGTTTGCGGCGTACCAGCTTGGGATTCAGGCGGAAACGATTACGGAGATGCCGGCGATCGGTTTCAGCACGGCGTCTACAACGCTGGCGGCAAGAGCCATCGGCAAGAAGGATGAGAAGCTTCAGAGGATATATTTCAGGGAACTGATCCGGGTGGCGGCGGTTATCAGCGTTGTAACCTCTCTTCTTCTGATTCTTCTGCCGAAGGTGTTTATGAACATCATGACGAATAATCCGGAGCTCCAGGCCATCGGAGCAGTCTATGTGTTTGTGATGGGATTTATCCAGATTCCCCAGAATCTGTCCAGGATCTATAACGGCACGATCCGGGCGCTGGGCTATAAGAATACGCCGATGCTTGTGGCGGGTTTCGGTATATGGGTCGTCCGTATTCCGCTGTGTCTTCTGTCGGCGTATGTACTTCATCTGCCGATTACCGCGGTCTGGATCGTGATCGCGGCGGATCAGCTCTCAAGGTTTACGCTGAGCGTATTTTTATACCGGAGAATCTGCAGGAGGCAGGACGCTTTCGCCAAAAAACTGGAAATGGGGTAGAGAGAGATGGAGAGAAAATGGGAGCAGGAAATTGATGAATTTATAAAGCGGCGGCGGGATGAGATCGTGGAGCAGGTCTGCCGCCTGATAAGGATCGAGAGTGTGTCCGGCAAGGCAGAGGGCGGATATCCCTATGGCGCGGCATGCGCCCGTGCGTTGGATTTCTGCGGGGAGCTTGCTGGGAGAAACGGACTTTTTGCGGAGAATTATGACTATTACGGACTGGAGATCCGTCCGTGGAGGATACAGGGGGAGAGCGGGGAAAAGAGGCTTCTCCTTGCGGCTCATGCAGATGTGGTTCCGGCTTCTTCCGGAAATATCTACCCGGCTTTTGGGGGAACGGTGGATAAGGGATATATTATCGGCCGGGGAGCGGTGGATGACAAGGGGCCTCTGATGGCATTATTGTATACGCTTATTTTCCTGCACGAGCAGGGAATCCGTCCGCCGTGTGACGTGAGGCTCTTTGTAGGCTCCCATGAGGAGACGGATATGGAGGATCTGAAGTATTATCTTAAGCGGGCGGGGCAGCCGGATTTCGGCCTGGCGGCGGATGATGATTTCCCGATTACGAACGGGGAAAAGAGTCTGCTGAAATTTAAAATAAGAGGAGCCCTGGAGGATGCGGAAACGGACAGGCATTTTTGGGAGCGGCTTCTGGGGGACAAAGACGGAGAGGTGTTCGGACTTAATATCAGAAGTGAACGGTATGGAAGCACGGTCTGCAGGATAACGGAGGAGAAGATATCCGGGGAGGCCAAGAATAGTGCGGAGGACAGTGGAGGAGCCGGAAGATGCTTGTCGGTGGATCTGCGGCTTCCGGTCTGCCAGGAGCTCGGAGAAGCCAGAGAAAAGATTTTTGCTGCTCTTAAGTTTTTGGCGGGACAGGAGTCTGAGAGTCAGAAAATACAGGGGATTTCCGTGGAATTTATAAGAGAAGAGCCGGGATATTACATTTCCGCCGATGAGGGGATACCGAAGCTCCTGGTGGATCTGTATCATGAGGCCGGCGGCAGGGAGGAGGCCTATATTATGGAGGGCTGTACCTATGCCAGACATTTCCGGTCGGGCTGCGGCTTTGGGGCGGGTGATCCCCGCGAGAGGAAACCGTTTCCTCCCGGGCACGGGAGCGCTCACGGTCCTGACGAGGCACATAATATCGAGGTGCTTATGCGGGCGGTTAAGCTTGATATTCTGGGAGTGCTTGCGATTGCGGATTACTGGGGCGGAAAGCAGCGGTAAGTTTTATTCTCTTTCATGGTAAATTGACAGCCGATGTGTTATAATGAGGACAAAAGAAACGGAAGCATACTATGAGGGAGGGATCTATATGAAGAAAAACAGGATTGTCACCATAGGACGGGAATTCGGAAGCGGCGGACATGAGATCGGAAATCTGCTGGCTACACGTCTGGATATTCCTCTGTATGACAATAATCTTGTGCGGATGGTTGCGGACAAGCTGGATATTACGGAGGAGACGGCGCAGGCGGTAGATGAGACGACGCTGAACGGTTTTCTTAAGGGCTTCGTACTGTCGCCGATCGAATATTCGGCGTCGGTAAAGGATGAGGATTATTCAAGACCCTTAAGCGAGCAGGTATATGAGCTTCAGACAGAGATCATCTGTAAGCTTGCGGACAGAGGCCCCTGCGTATTTGTCGGAAGATGCGCGGATTTTGTGCTTAAAGACCGGGCGGAATGCATCAATATATTTATCTGTGCGGATATGGAGGACCGGATTGCGAGAATTGCAAAAAGATATGACTTGTCAGAACGCAAGGCAGCTGATAAAATAAAAAAGATCGACCGGGAGAGAAGATATTATTATGAATCCCGCACAGGGCTCTATTGGGGAGATATCGATTCTCACGAGATGCTTCTTAACGTGAGCCGTCTCGGTATAGAGCACGCGGTAGACATCCTGGAGGCGATCTACAGGATGAAATAAGACTTTAAATGGCTGGGTGATAGAACTTGATCAGAGATATTTTGACGGATACGGGAGCGGACGCCTTGAAGATGCTCCCGTTCTTATTTGCGGCATTTCTTCTTATAGAGCTGCTGGAACACTACTCTGCGGAGTTTACAGGAAAAGTACTTGGAAGGGCAAAAAGCGCGGGTCCGGTTACGGGCGCCGTGCTTGGGTGTATCCCGCAGTGCGGATTTTCGGTTATGGCAGCGAATCTGTATGCGGGCGGGATCATTTCTGTCGGTACGCTTTTGTCGGTATTCCTCGCGACATCCGATGAAGCGGTGCTCATTATGATGGGCAATCCGGGACAGGGCAGGGAGATCCTGACGCTTTTTGCGTGCAAGATCCTGATCGCGGTCATTGCCGGATATGGAGCGGATGCCTTTCTTGCGAAGTATATAACGGTCCCGAAGGAAAAGGGGAATCTCTGCACGGACTGCGGCTGCCATGAGGAGGGGGCCGGTATTCTGGTGCCGGCGCTTCGGCATACGGTTAAAATTTTTCTGTATTTATTCGCATTTTCGGCGGCGCTTAACCTGTGTATCGAGGCGTTGGGAATGGAGAGACTGTCGGAATATCTCCTGGGAGACACCTGGCTTCAGCCGGCGGTTGCTGCTCTTATAGGGCTGATCCCTAACTGTGCCGCTTCCGTTATTCTGACGCAGCTATACTTAAGCGGCGTTATATCCTTTGCGTCTGTCATCGCAGGACTCGCCACCGGAGCCGGAGTCGGCCTGGTCGTCCTGTTCCGGATGAACCAGAACCGGAGGGAGAGTATGAAGATTCTGATGCTTCTATATATGATCGGTGCGGCAGTAGGGATGTTGCTTAACCTTTTTAGTTGAATCTATTAACAAGGGAATGCAGGATAACCTGCATATGAACGGCAAGGGAGAAAGAATATGTTTACAGATAAGGATATCAGAGAGATGTGCGCATTGCGTTCCACCTATGGAAAAGCAAAGGAGCTTGTGAGATATGGCATGGTTGAAATTCAGTCGGCATGGCGTGACAGCGAGGGGAGATTAGTTATAGATGCGGGTGCAGAAGGAAGTGACTACAATGATTATGAAGTTCAGATTCTATGCGATCACAATGATGATATCGAAGAGTACTATTGTGAATGCCCTGCATATGTATCTTATAAGGGAATGTGTAAGCATTGTGCGGCAGCAGCCCTGCTGTTTCTGGAAGAACATAAAGAAACCGTGCAGGGAAAGGACAGATTCCGGCTTGGGGTACAAAGAGCCATGACGGACCGGACGCTCATAGATGTGATGGAAATGCTGGCCTGGGAGAAACGGGTGAATGAGCAGGAAGCAGACGGCTCTGTTGAATTGATTCCGGAAATTCAGGAGGAAGGCGGCGTTTATTATTATCCCCGCAAAAGATATTTGTCATTTCGCATTGGAAACGAGAAAAAATATGTCCTGAAAAATCTTTCGGATTTTGTGGAGGCTGTGGCAGAAGAAAAGCAGGTCAGTTACGGAAAGCAGCTCTCTTTCGTACATTGCAAAAGTGCGTTTACGCAGCAGGCGTGGATGTACGTGCAATATATCATGGGAGCGGCGGCGTATTATGATGCACGCTATGAGCGATTGGGAAAAAGAATTGAGCTGAATGAGGAGTTGCTTGCCGGCATTCTGATTATAAGCCTTGGAATGGAAATTGATTATGAGTACAAGGGAAAGCGGAATAAAACGCTTCAGGTTTTAGACCGGAATCCGCCGATCAAATGTAAATTAAAAGAAGTGGAGGATGCGTTTCAGCTTTCTGTTCCGTCTATGGAGAGAATTGAAGGCGGTCCGTATTTGTTTATTAGAATTAAAAATAAAGTATACTATTGTAAAGACGGATTTGAAAAAGCCGCGGATGTGATTTCACGGCTTTCATCGGAAGAAAAGGAACAGAATCTTATTATTTCCAGGAAAGATATGCCGGCCTTTTGCAGTACGGTGCTGGAGGTTCTGGAACAGGAAAAGGCAGTGGATAAAAAGGGAATAAATCTGGAGGAATATCAGCCGGAGGAGGCAAGGTTTCGTTTTTATATGGATGAAGAAGCCGGACGAGTTACATTAAAATCCGAGGCTGCTTACGGGGAGGAGGTCTACAATTTACTGGATACGCCGTTCACATCTTATCAGTGCAGGGATCTGGTAAAGGAAAGAGCAGTGACCGGCACCGCGAAGGCATATTTTAAACAGGAAGAATATGGCGGGGGAATTCTTTATTTTGAATCAAAAGATGAAGATGCCATGTATCAATTACTGAATACCGGAATCCGGCAGCTGGAAGCATGGGGTGAAGTGTTTGCAACAGATAAAATTAAGATGAGAAATATCATCCGAAATTCAAAAACACAGGTCAACGTTTCGCTTCACAGCGGACTGCTGGAATTGTCTGTGGATTCGGATACATTTTCAAGAGAGGAATTGCTCGGAATATTGGAGGCCTACCGGAAGAAAAAGAAATATTACCGGCTGAAAAGCGGAGATTTTCTGAATATGGAGGAGGATGCTGCCAGGACGGCTGCGGAACTTCTGGATGGTTTGGCGCTGCCGAAAGGAAAGCTTTTGGAGGAGACGATCGAGCTGCCGAAATATAGGGCGTTATATATCGATCAGATTCTGCAGCAGAAGAAGGATCAGATTCAATTTAAGAGAAATTCGGATTATAAAGAAATGATCCGAAATATGAAAAATGTAGAAGACAGTGACTTTGCCGTGCCGGAAAGTCTGGAATCTATATTGCGGAGCTATCAGAAGACGGGATACCGCTGGCTTCGGACATTAGAGAAGCTGGGGTTTGGCGGTATTCTGGCAGATGATATGGGACTGGGAAAGACATTGCAGACGATTGCCTGTCTGCTGGCGATCAGGCAGGAGCGGGAAGCTTTTAAAGGCCTGATCATCTGTCCGGCGTCTCTTGTGTACAATTGGAAGAAAGAGTTGGAAACATTTGCTCCGGAGCTGCAGGTGAAGCTGATGGTCGGCGGAGCAGAGCAGAGGGAAGCCCTCCTTGCGGATCAGCAGTGCGGCGATGTCTGGATCACATCCTATGATATGGTAAAAAGAGATATTGCATTGTATCGGAACATTACATTTGACATGGAAGTGATTGATGAAGCACAAAATATTAAAAACCATGGGACGCAGGCGGCACGGGCGGTGAAACGAATTCAGGCTCCGGTGAAGTTTGCGCTGACAGGAACACCGATTGAAAACAGACTGAGTGAACTGTGGAGTATTTTTGATTATCTGATGCCGGGACTTCTCGGAAGCCATGAACGGTTTCGAAAGGAATATGAACAGCCAATCATGCGGGAACAGGATCAGGAGAAGACAGAACAGCTCAAGAAGATGATACTGCCGTTTATTCTTCGCAGGGTAAAGGCCGACGTGTTGAAGGAGCTGCCGGATAAGATGGAACAGGTCGTATATTCCGAGATGGAAACCGAACAGAAAAAATTGTATCAGGCACATGTAAACAGAATGCTGGAAACACTGAAGAAGCAGAGCGAGGAGGAGATTCGGACAGGAAAGCTGCAGATTTTAGCAGAGCTGACCAGACTGCGGCAAATATGCTGTGCTCCGGAGCTTGTCTATGAAGATTATCAGGATGATGCGTGCAAGGTAGACACCTGTCTGGAATTAATCAATCAGGCAGTAGAGGGAAATCACAAGGCTTTGATTTTTTCCCAGTTTACCAGTGTTTTTCCCATTTTGGAAAAACATCTGAAACAAATGAAAATACCATATTATATTTTGACCGGGCAGACTCCGAAGGAACAGCGCATACAGATGACGGAGGAATTCAATAAGAATGATGTGCCTGTCTTCCTGATTTCATTAAAGGCAGGAGGAACAGGATTGAATCTTACGGCGGCAAATATCGTGATCCATTTTGATCCGTGGTGGAATCTTGCAGCGCAGAATCAGGCAACGGACCGGGCGCATCGAATCGGACAGGATAAGCAGGTAATGGTATTTAAACTGATCGTGAAGGATACGATCGAAGAAAATATTGTTCGTATGCAGGAGGAGAAGCAAAAGCTTGCGAGTCAGGTTCTGGAGGGAGAAGGAATTTCCGCAGCGAAGCTGACAAAGGAAGACCTTCTGGAGATACTGAATGCATAAACGGCTTTTCTCTTTTTGTGAAAAATTTCAGGGGACGATATGACTCATATGAATCAAAACGTCCCCTGTTTTGGATTACTCTTTTTTATCGTCTTTTGTGTGCGGGTGCTTCCAGATAAAGAAAGCGCCCAATCCGCCGAAGATATAGAGGATATTGACCAGTATCGCCGGGTTATCTCCCAGAAACCATACGACCAGCACGATTGATGTAAGTACGGCGATCAGCTCAAGAGCGGCAAGAAAACGCTTCTCCCTGCGTTCCTTGTAGGCCTCTCTTCGTTCCTCCCGATTCCCTTCCAGATACTCGGTAATGTGTTCCTCCGTGATCTTGCCTGCAATCTGTTCGGAAGGAGAAAAGGAGCGGAAATGCTCGAGTATTTCTGTGTAGAGTTTTTCGTAAGCTTCGTCATAAATCTTCCGGGTCGTTTCTTCCGCCGGCATGTTGGCCTTCTCTGCCGGCACGTCTGCTTCTTCTGCCGGCACGTCGGCCTTTTCTGCCGGTATGTCAGTCTCTTCTGTCTGTGTCCCCTCTTCCGGCAAAGCTTCCTGGATTTCTTCAGTTTCTTCCAAAGCTGCCATCTTTTGTACCTCCTATTAATTATTAACATTTCTATCATAGCATTTTTCACAAGAAATATCAATTTTTATTGTTAAATATCGACAAACTATCTGCGAAATATAAATTGCATTTCCAGGATAATGTGTTATAATAGAAACTGTTAGCTGTCACATATGTATGAGGAGGAATTATCATGGCAACAAAAAAAAGAAACACGGTAACTAAGAAAACCGGGACTGTAAAGGCACCATCAGTAAAGGCGGAGACAGTGAAAGAGGAGACAGCAAAAGCAGAGACAGTAAAAACAGAGCCGGTAAAATCTTCCACACCAGAAAAAACAGTTGAGATACCAAAAGAAGAAAAGACAGCCGCTAAAGCGACATCTGAAAAGAAGGCAGCAGTGAAGAAGCCGACAGCTAAGAAGCCTGCTGCAAAGAAGGAGATAAAGGTCGAGGCAGTTGTCGAGTATTTTGGAAAACAGGTAGAAGAAAAAGACATGATTGCGAGCGTAAAAAAGGCATGGACAAAGGCAGGAAAGAAAGTCGGAGATATCAAGTCTATGAAGCTTTACATAAAACCAGAAGAATCAGCAGTATATTATGTCATTAACGGTACAGATACAGGGTCCGTTGCATTCTAAACCAGTGGAAAGAAAAGGAGCATCTCGTAATGAGGTGTTCTTTTAGGTTACAGCTATACAGAGACGTTAAGAAAGGAATTTCAAAATGGCCAGGACGCTTTATGATACATTTCCTTATATCAGGACGGATGATATCATCATCCGAAAAATGACGGACGCAGACACGGACTCTTTGCTTGCGGTCTGCGGTAACCGGAATGTGTTTCAATATATACCGGAATTCCTCTGTACGGATAACAGGGATATATTAAGAGCCGCCATACGGAAGCTGGGTGAGCAGGATTTTATAGAAAGGCGCTGGATCATTGCGGGTATCTGCCTGCCGGAGCATCCGGACCGGGTGATCGGAACGGCAGAAATGTTCGATTATAATGAGACCGTCCGTTCGGTGGAGATCGGCTGCCGGCTGGGGGAGGAATTCTGGGGGCAGGGTATTGCCCTGAGGGCTGCACATGCAATGACAGGATATCTGTTCCGTGAGATAGGAATAAATCGTATACAGGCCACGGTGCTGCCGGAAAACGAAAGATCTAAAAGGGTTCTTTTAAAGGCCGGATTTCAGAAGGAAGGGCTGCTGCGGCAGGTAAGCTTCTGGAAGGGAAGAGGGATCGTGGATCTGGAAATGTATTCGCTTCTTAGATCGGACGTGAAAGCCTTTGTCTCCGGTTAATCCGCACCGGCAGTCACACAAGAGAACTGCCTGCATAAGCTATAGGGAAGAACGATTGCCGAAGTGCAGGTGTCTTATATGTGCGAAGAGAATGCTGCCGTGATAAAAGAGCGCCGGGATGCTTCCGGGAGCCCGGGGGAAAGGGAATATGCGGTTCCCGGGCTTGAGGAGGCATACAGAGACGACGCATCGAGAGGAATGGCATATGAGTCAGAGGGTTAATATATGTTTCCTGAAACGCTCAATGTGATCCCGAAAAAGTTTTTTTGCGGTGTCGGCGCCGAAGATAAATTTGAGGTCGGTGTTGCGCGCAATCACTAAGTTGGCGTATTCCAGATTTTCGAGTATGGCCGGCATCACTCGGGTGATACGCGGTTCCATCTGTGGCAGGAAGCCGGGCAGATACACCAGCACGGCTTTGCGCTCGCTGCAGTGTTTTGCATATCAAGGAACGCT
>CAQNVT010000199.1 GCA_948844705.1 uncultured Dorea sp. | reverse complement strand
CGTTCCAGGTTGTCTTTTTCGTATTCTAAATTCATCGTTACCTCTTATTACTTATTTGCCAGGCTGTTCGGGCTTTCAGCGGTATGGTGGTCCTTCCCCATCGCGGAGGTTGCTTCCATGGTGCTGTCCATTCTGCTTCTTAAGAGGATCTACCGTCTTAAGGTAAAGCAGCTTTAAGCTTAAAAACAGCTGCCTTTTCGGCAGCTGTTTTATTTCTTCACGCTCCATCCGAATCTTCCAAGATCCTTTCCAAGCGAGAAATATTCTCCGTGTGAATATGCGAGAAGTCCCGAAGCATTTAACTCAAACTTCCCATTCTGCTTCATGTAGCTCTCCTCTGCCTGAACGGCAAGCACTTCCGCAAGAAACATATGATGAGAGCCTAATTCCTTTACCTCACACACCTTACATTCAATATTGACCGGACTCTCCTGAATTACCGGCGCAAATGAAAGCTTCTCTGCCTTTCCTCTTGTAAGCCCCGTCTCCTTCCATTTATCCACATCCTTTCCGGAACGTACCCCGCACCAGTCCGCCGCACGGGCAAGCTTCTCTGTAGTCAGATTCACCGCAAATTCCCCGCTCTCACGGAGCATGTGATAGGAATAACGCTCCGGTCTTACAGAAATATACAGCATTGCCGGATTCGTACATACCGTCCCGGTCCAGGCTACCGTGATAATATTATCATTTCCTTTCTTATCTGCCGTGCTCACCATGACCGCCGGGAGCGGATAAAGCATATTTCCCGGCTTCCACACCTGTTTCCCCATATTTTTTACCTCCTATTGCTGCAGCGTCGCCACGAGCGCGGGTATCAGCTGCTTCTTTCTGGATACTACGCCCTTAAGGATAATCTTCTCCGCATTTTCCGGGACGTCAAACGCATCGGCAATATAAGCCTTCGCTCCTGTACCGCAGCACAGAAGCTCCGTCGATTCATCCAGGATATCCGTCAGCATAAAATAGATCATCTGCAGGCCGTTCTCCTTTAACACCTTCGGCAGATGCCCGGTAAGCTTCTCCTTAATCTCCTCCAGTTCTTCCTTATTCATAGAATTGATCTGGCCTACGCCGAATATCGTGTCATTCACCGTAAACTGCTTGAAATCCTGGAAGCATATTTCCTGCGCACTCTTTCCCTTCATGCTGCTTCCCGCGTTAAACATCTCCCGCGCCATATCCTCCAGATCAACCTCCGCAATCTCCGCAAGCCTTTTCGCAACCTTTTCATCAAGAGCCGTGCAGGTCGGAGAACGGAACAACAAGGTATCCGAAATAATCGCGGCACACAAAAGCCCCGCTGTCTTCCTCGGTATCTTAACCCCCGCCTCCTCATACATCTGGAAAACGATCGTCGCGGTACAGCCCACCGGCTGATTTCTGAAAAACACCGGTCCGAGAGTTTCTATATTACCCAGCCTGTGATGGTCAATGATCTCTACGATCTCTGCCTCTTCGATCCCGTCTACTGCCTGGGACTTTTCATTATGATCTACCAGTATGACCTTTTTCTTGCTGGAATTCATAAAACGGCGCCTGGAAATAAATCCCTTGAACCTGCCGTGGCGGTCTAAGATCGGGAAATCACGGTATTTCTTCTTTGTCATGATCTCCTTGATGTCATCCACATAATCCGTCATCCGGAAGGTTGTAAGCGGTCCTTTGCTCATAAAATATTTTACCGGGATACTCTGATTGATCAGACGCACGGCCGTGAAGGTATCATAGGGCGTACGGATCACCACCATGCTCTGCTCCTGCGCCTTCTTAAGAAGCTCATCCGGCACCCCGGCATCATGGCATACGATAAGGCAGCTGGCGTCAATGTTCACGGCGCTGGCCTGTGCTTCGTAACGATTCCCCACGATCACCAGATCATCCTTGTCGATAAACTCCTCCATAAGCTCCGCATTAGACGCGCCGATCGTCACCTTTCCCTTTGTAAACTGCCCGTGCTCATTTCCTACCAGCATCGTTCCGTTTAACGTATTCAGAATATTCCGGTACTGCGTCTTCGCCTCTGCAAGAATACGATTATCATGCACATCCATATAGGATTTTGCGATATCTCCGGTAGAGATCACACCCACAAGCTCCTCATCCTGCACCACAGGTATCGTCTTCACCTGGTATTCTTTCATTTTCGCCCATGTATCCTTTATGGAAATATTCGGATCTACTCCCTCGATCTTATGTATATCAATATCCTTCACCTGAAGCTTGACATTTGATAAAAGCGCCGGCGCGTCTACCTTAAAACGCTTCAGAACATACGCCGTCTCCTCGTTGATCTGCCCGGCTCTTCTGGCCTCGTACTCATTTCCTGTTATTTTAGCTTTCAGCGCCGCATATGCGATCGCGGAACAAATGGAATCCGTATCCGGATTCTTATGCCCGACAACATACACTTTTCCTGTTTTTTTCCCCATGTCTTCACCTCATATATCTTTGTTCTATTGTCGTTTAAAATTAGATTGCCATTTTTTCATACATTCGTCAACCTTAATTTCGGAAAATCTCTATATTTTCTTTGAATAACCCTCGCTTTTGTGATATACTATCCTCATATGTAAATGTGAAAGGATTCAGGAAGGGAATTACTATGAGTGAAGAATTATTACAGGAAGAAACAAAAGTAGAAGGGTCTGCCGAAGAAGTAACAATGGCAGATTTAGAAGAGCATTTTGATGATGCAAATCCATGGAATGTTGTTGCAGATTACATGGAAAAGAAGACGATCCTCCCTGTAAAGGTAGAAGGAATCGTAAACGGCGGCGCGATCGCTATGGTAGAAGGACTCCGCGGCTTTATCCCTGCGTCCAAGCTGTCCTTATCCTATATTGAGGATCTGGAAACCTATCTTCTCAAGGATATCGAGGTACAGGTCATTGACGTAGATCAGGCAAACGGCCGTCTCGTTCTGTCCGCACGCGAAATCTTAAAGGAAAAAGAGAGAAAAGCCCTGGAAGAAAAGATTGCGAATGTGAAGATCGGAAGCGTAACTACCGGTACGGTCGAATCACTCCAGAACTACGGCGCATTCGTCCGCTTAAGCGACGGACTGTCCGGACTGGTACATGTATCCCAGATCAGCCAGAAGCGTATCAAGGCTCCGAAAGATGTATTGAAGGTCGGAGACGAGGTATCCGTTAAGATCATCGGCGTAAAGGACGGAAAGATCAGCCTCAGCATGAAGGCTCTCGAAGAGGTTCACGAAGAGCCGGAGGAAAAGGTGGTAATTCCAAAATCCGAGCGGATCGGAACAAGCCTTGGAGATCTGTTCAAAAATATTAAGCTGTAATTATTATACGGCAGATGCAGACTATAACAGGGTTTGCCAATCAGAGTCTTCTGATTGACAAACCCTGTTTTCATTTCAACTTCTCAAGCTCCTCCATGCCGCCATCATTGCCTCAGG
>CAQNVT010000198.1 GCA_948844705.1 uncultured Dorea sp. | reverse complement strand
AGGAAGGGGCGGACGAAGATAAATTAAGGACAGGAATCGACGTGTCTATTCAGAGCCATATCATTGCGCTGGCAGCAGAGGAATCGCGTCTTGCCGGCGGAAAACCGGTGGAGCTTTAATATATCATGTATTCTTTGTGCAAAGCACATTGAAAAATAAAAAGAAAGAGAGGTAACATTATGAAAAAGAGAGTTCTGGCAGCTATTTTGTCGGCAGTGATGGTACTTTCACTGACAGCATGCGGCGGTGGTAATTCAGAACAGTCATCAGACGCAGGAGGAGGCGAAAAGTCCGAAGGAGACGGCGGAGGCGCTGCCAAGGTAAGCACTGTTATGCTTACAGATCCGGATACTATGGATCCGGGACGTGCGGATGACGAGCAGAAGAACGCTATCGTTCTTGAATCACAGGAGACGCTGCTTCGTCTGATTGACGGAGTGTTGACGGAGGCAGGGGCAGAAAGCTACGACATATCAGACGACGGCCTTGTCTATACGTTCCATTTAAGAGACAACAAGTATGCCGACGGAGAAGATGTGAAGGCACAGGATTATGTGAACTCCATCCGGAGAATTTTTGATCCGGAGGTTAACTGCCACAATGCAGGGATTTTCTACTGCATTAAAGGCGGTGAAGAATTTAATACAGGGAAAGGCTCTAAAGAAGATGTGGCTGCAAAGGCAGTAGACGATAAGACTCTGGAGATTACCCTGACAGAGAGCCTGCCGTATTTTCCACAGTTATTGACCTTCGCAAATGTGACTCCGGTGCCGGAAGCAAAGACAGAGGGTGAGAAGAATTCCTCCTATGGAGCGTCGGCAGAGGAGCTGTCACAGTGCGGACCATTCTATATTACAGAGTGGACAAGAGGCTCAAAGGTAGTTCTTAAGAAGAACCCGAATTACTGGGACGCTGAGAATATCAAGCTGGATGAAATCGAGATGGTTCTTGCACAGGATGAGAATACAAGACAGCAGCTTTTAGACCAGGGGCAGATTGACGTGCTTAGAAATGCAAGTGCAGAGTATGTAAATCTGAAACAAAAAGAGGTTGACGCAGGAGAAATCCAGTTGATTTCAGGGCCTCAGCCGAGAAATGCTTACATCTGCTTTAACAATACGGATCCAAACGGAGTATTTACAAACGAAAAGATCCGTAAGGCATTCGCTATTGCATTTGACAGAGACGCATATGCAAAGCAGGTATTAAAGAAAAATGAACCGGCCAACGGAGAGATTCCTCCAGGAACAGCAATCGGTGAAGATATCTTCCGCGACCTTTATGAAGGACCGATGGATAAGCTCTTAAGCCAGGATGCAAAGAAGCTTTTTGAGGAAGGACTTAAGGAAATCGGCAAAGAGGGTGAAACTCTGGAGATTACCTTCCTTCAGAAAAACTCCGATAATGAGACAAAGGTTGCTGCCGAGTACTATCAGGATCAGTGGCAGAAGAACCTCGGCGTAAAGGTAAATATTGAGACTGCTTCTGACAACTCTGCATTTAATAATCAGGTATCCAAAGGCCTCTACCAGGTATGTGAGACAGGCTGGGGAGCAGACTATAACGATCCGATGACCTTTATGCAGTGCTATACAACAGGCGACGGAAACAACCCGGCATTCTTCTCTGACGCGGAGTATGACGAGCTTGTAAATGCATGTAAGACCGAGCAGGATCATAAGGTCCGCGCAGAGAAATTTGCCCGCGCAGAGGAGATCCTTACAGTAGAAAAGTGCGGTATTTCCCCGGTAACCTTTACTTACAGCAATGTACTCGTATCAAAAAATCTTAAAGGAATTTATGTAAACGGAGCAGGCGGACCGGCGATCGAATTCAGAGACGCATATGTTGAATAATTGACGTAAAAACAGTATCTGACAGCGGGAGGTTATTATCTCCCGCTGTATTTAAAAGAGGACAAAACGGACGGGAGATAAGAATGGTAAAATATATTTTGAAAAAAATTATTTACATGATTGTTACTTTATGGATTATCCTGACAGTCACCTTTTTCCTTATGTATTCCATGCCGGGAGATCCGACGCAGGCGTCTGCAAAGGTGCTGCCGGAGGCAGTGCAGAAGAATCTGGAGGCAAAATGGGGGCTTGACAAGCCTCTTGGGGAACAATATGTAATTTATTTAAAGAATCTGATTCACGGAAATATGGGCGAATCATATATGACCCCGGGCCTGACGGCAAACCAGGCCATTGAGGAGCGGTTTCCTGCCTCATTGCAGCTTGGGCTTCAGGCAGTGGCAGTAAGTCTTATTTTCGGGCTGATTCTTGGAATCCTGGCGGCATTTAACAGGGGGAAATGGATTGATTTTGTCACGATTTTTATTGCGATTTTGGGTGTATCTATTCCAAGCTTCGTGTTTGCGGCGCTGCTTCAGAAATACGCCGCAGGCGGTATTTTCCCTATTATAGGGTGGGTAACGGAAGGAATGGGGCTTCCTGAAATCTTCAAATATACGGCGCTGCCCACACTGGCGGCGGCAATCAGCGGAATTGCCACCTATTCCAGGTTTATGCGTTCTTCTGTGCTGGATGTACTTGGCGCGGATTATATCCTTCTGGCAAAATCAAAGGGGTGCTCCAAATTCCAGATTATCTGGCGCCATGTGATGCGCAATGCGATTACGCCGATTATTTCTATTGTGGCGCCGCAGATAGCGGCAATTGTAACAGGCTCCTTTGTTATTGAAAGGATTTTTTCGATTCCGGGGCTCGGACGCTATTATGTGGACAGTGTAAATGGACGTGACTACCCCATGATTCTTGCGACAACATTATTTTTCTCCATGATATTTATTATCTGTATGGTAGGAATGGATATTTTATATGCAGTCGTAGACCCGAGAGTGCGTAAGAGTATCATTGAAGGCAATTGAAAAAGGAGGTGCAAAGGGTGGCAGAGTTAAATAGCAGTATGACAGAGGATATGTTTCAGAGGCTCGGAGCAGATGAGCAGAAGTCTGAGACACTGGTGCGTCCCAGCATCTCCTACTGGCAGGATGCGGTAAGAAGGCTGAAAAAGAATAAGGTGGCAATGTGCAGTCTCATGTTTTTGATTTTTATGATTTTGATGTGTATTTTTGCGCCGTATATTTATCCACACGAATATAATGAGCAGAATATTGCAATTACAAACCAGGGGCCTACAGCAGAGCATATCTTCGGTCTGGATGATCTGGGCCGCGACATTTTTGCAAGAATATGGGTGGGAGGAAGAGTTTCTCTGACAATCGGTATTGTGGGAGCGCTCGTTTCCCTTATTGTCGGAACCCTGTACGGAGGCATCAGCGGCTTCTGCGGTGGGATCGTAGATGATATTATGATGAGGATTCTGGAAATCATTGTGGGGATTCCGTATATGGTGGTAGTTATTATTGTTTCTGTATTTCTTGGGAAGGGTATGACGTCACTTATGATTGCTCTTTGTATGACAAGCTGGACCGGACTTGCAAGGCTTGTCAGAGGGGAGATTATCGAACTAAAAGAAAGTGAATATGTTATGGCGGCAAGAGTTCTTGGAACTCCGTCGTTTAAGATTATTACCAGACACCTGATTCCAAATACGCTTAGTATTATCATTATTAATACTACATTTTCCATTCCGGGCTTTATATTTTCGGAAGCCTTCTTAAGCTTTCTTGGTATGGGAATCCAGCCGCCTCTTACAAGCTGGGGAGCGATGGCGGCTCTTGGACAGCAGCAGATGACTTATTATCCACATGAGCTGATTTTCCCGGCTTTGGCAATTTCGGTTACGATGCTGGCGTTTAATCTTTTAGGAGACGGGCTTCGTGATGCGTTTGATCCAAAGCTGCGCCAGTAACAGGAGGTATCAAGATGAGTGAGCATTTATTAGACGTAAGAAATCTGAAGGTTTCTTTTCATACATATGCAGGAGAGGTGCAGGCTGTACGGGGAGTTTCCCTTAAGGTGAACGCCGGAGAATGTATAGCGGTCGTGGGGGAATCAGGCTCAGGCAAGACAGTAACTTCAAAGGCCGTGCTGGGACTGATTGCCGAGCCGCCGGGAGAGATAAAAAAGGACAGCCAGATTTTATTTGAAGGAAAGAATATTCTCGATTTTACAGAAAAGGAATGGAGAAATTTCAGGGGAAAAGACGCGGCAATGATTTTTCAGGATCCCATGACGTCCTTAAATCCGACTATGAAGGTCGGGAAACAGATTATGGAAAGTATTCTTTTGCATAATAAAATCAGTAAGCAGGAAGCAAGGGAACGTGCGGTGGAGCTGTTAAGACAGGTAAATATCCCGAACCCGGAGGACAGGCTTAATCAGTATCCATATGAATTTTCCGGCGGTATGAGACAGAGAGTCGTTATTGCAATCGCACTGGCGTGTAATCCGAAGCTTATGATTGCAGACGAGCCGACGACGGCCCTGGATGTAACCATACAGGCCCAGATTATGAAACTTCTCAAGGAAATACAGAAAAAGAACAATACGGCGATTATCATGATCACACATGATCTTGGAGTAGTAGCGGGAATGGCGGAGTATATTACGGTTATGTATGCCGGATGTGTGGTCGAAGCGGGCAGGGTAGAAGAAATCTTTAAAAATCCGCAGCATCCGTATACAGACGCGCTCCTTAAGGCAGTGCCGAATATGGAGAATGAAAATAAGTCAGAGCTTCAGATTATCCCCGGAACCCCGCCGGATCTTATTATGCCTCCGAAGGGCTGCGGCTTTGCAAGCCGGTGTAAATACTGTATGGGAATCTGTAAGGAACAGTCTCCTGATTTTACACATGTATCCGAGACACATAAAGCAGCCTGCTGGCTGCACCATCCTATGGCGAAAAAGGTGCTGGGTACGGAAGATATAAGGAGGGTGTTTGAGGATGAGTAACGAGAAGAGGGATGTACTGGTTCATGTGGAGAACATGAAAAAGTATTTTAATATCAGAAACAAAGGTGTATTAAAGGCAGTGGATGATGTTTCCTTTGATATCTATAAGGGGGAAACACTGGGACTGGTGGGGGAGTCCGGCTGCGGAAAAACGACATGCGGACGGACGATAATGGGACTTTATCCTGTTACGGAGGGTAAGGTGGAGTATGAGGGGAGGAATGTCACAAAGCTTGGGAAAAACGAGCTTCCCTGGTTTAAGAAGCGTGCACAGATGATCTTTCAGGACCCTTATGCGTCACTGGATCCCCGTATGACGGTAGAAAGTATCATCGCGGAGGGAATGGAGAACTTCGGCCTGTATCAGAAGCCGGATGAAAGAAAAGAGCGGATTTATGAGCTTCTTAAGCTGGTAGGGCTTAATAAGGAGCATGCGTCAAGATTTCCTCATGAATTTTCCGGAGGACAGAGGCAGAGAATCGGTATTGCAAGGGCTTTGGCGGTAGATCCGGAGTTTATCGTATGTGATGAACCGATTTCGGCGCTTGACGTATCCATTCAGGCACAGGTGGTTAATCTGCTTATCAAGCTTCAAAAGGAGCTGGGTCTTACCTATCTGTTTATTGCCCATGATTTATCTATGGTTAAGCATATTTCCGACAGGGTCGGCGTTATGTATATGGGGCATATTGTGGAGCTTTCGTCCAGTAAGGAATTATATGCAAATCCGCAGCACCCTTATACGAAGGCGCTTTTAAGCGCAATACCCATACCAGATCCGGAAAAAGAGAAGGGTAAGGTGGTGCTCCCTCTGGAGGGAGAGGTGGGAAGCCCGATAAACTGCGGGCCGGGATGCCGGTTTGCAAGCCGGTGTAAATACGCCTCCAAGAGATGCAAAGCAGAAACGCCGGAATTAAAGGAGATAGAAAAAGGGCATTTTGCGGCTTGTCATTTGTTTAAATAGCGGAAAGGACACTGGCGGGAGTTAGTGTCCTTTTACGTTTTCGGGAAAAGCCCCTTGTGTTGAAAATACATTTAATGAAACAAATATAAATTGGTGTAAGAGCAGGTATAAAATACCTCTGTTTACAGATAATAGTATTACTTATAATAAATATCTGCAGATGGAGGACTTATGATATGAAAGCAACAGGAATCGTACGTAGAATAGATGATCTTGGAAGGGTTGTCATCCCGAAGGAAATCAGAAGGACCCTGCGTATCCGTGAAGGCGACCCCCTTGAGATTTTCACAGACAGAGAAGGAGAAATCATTTTGAAGAAATATTCCCCGATCGGAGAACTGTCCGCATTTGCAAAGCAATATGCAGAGAGTCTTTCCCAGACAATGGGCTGTCTTGTCTGTGTCTGCGATATGGATCAGATTATCGCAGCTGCAGGAAGCGGGAAGAAGGAGGTACAGGAAAAATATATCAGCAAATCCCTGCAAAGGGAACTGGAAGACAGAAACAGCATTCTTGCGGCAAAGGGAGAAAAGAAATACGTTAAAATAATTGCCGAACAGGAGGAAGATTATGAATACGAAGCGGTTACCCCGATTATCTGCGAAGGGGATGTCATCGGCGGAGTGATTTTTCTCTCAAAAGAAGAGAAGAAAAAGCTTGGAGATGCGGAAGAAAAAATGGCCGCCTGTGCCGCCGTATTTTTAGGAAGGCAGATGGAGCAATAGCGAATGTAATTATGTCATAAAATCCATCCTTGCATCATACCTTGTGATAGACAAGGGAGGGATGAGATGGAAAAACAGTTAAGGAAAGATTCAAAAGCAATGTGGGTATTAAAAGCGCTCCTTGTATCCTATATTATCACAGGAATCCTGCTCCTTATACTCACGTTTCTCATGTACAAGATCGAATTAAATGAGAAATCGGTAGCGGCGGCGATCATAGCCGTCTATCTGGTGTCCACGCTGATCGGGGGCATCATCATAGGGAAACTGGCGCGTGTAAAACGCTATCTGTGGGGAATGGGCCTCGGAATCATTTATTTCGGTTTACTGCTCTTGATTACTCTCGGCGTATACCGGACGCTCAACGGGGATGCCGCAAATCTGATGACTACGTTCATATTGTGCGCCGGAGGCGGGATGGCCGGGGGAATGTTGTCCTGAGGGTTCTGTAACTATGAAGCCGAAGGCTGAATAGTGCTGAATAGTTACGATTTTTCACCGAAAAGGGATTGCGCAACTTATGAGAAAATGATATAATATCCGAAGTTAAGCGAGTCAAGGAGGAAATGTTATCATGAAACATGTAAAGACATTAAATACACAGACACTGAACAACACGGTAAAAAAGAGCGGATGCGGCGAGTGCCAGACATCCTGCCAGTCGGCATGCAAGACATCCTGTACGGTAGGAAATCAGACATGTGAGCAGAAAAGATAATTTAGTATTTAGCTGAATACTTAAGAGACAGCGGTCTTAAGAGGTCGCTGTTTCTTATTGTTACAGCCTGTTACTGCACCCAGGAGGAAGTAATTTGATTCATCAGTATAAGAGTAATGGATACAACATCGTTTTAGATGTATACAGCGGTTCGGTTCATGTGATGGATGATCTGTGTTATGATGTGACGGCCGCCCTGAATGCACAGAATGAGGAGCATACGGAGGAAACTCTTTCGGAGCCGGAGGTTTTACGTATGCTTGAGGAAAAGCTCGGGACTACATATAAGAAGGAAGAGATAAAGGAAGCGCTTTCGGATATTGCAGAGCTTACGAAGGCGGGGCAGCTCTTTACGAGGGATGCCTTTGAGGATATGATCGAGGTGGTAAAGGAGAGGAAGACCGTTGTGAAGGCGCTTTGTCTCCATATTGCGCATGATTGTAATCTTGCCTGCAGGTACTGCTTTGCGGAGGAGGGCGAGTATCACGGAAAGCGCGTGCTTATGAGCTTCGAGGTGGGAAAAAAGGCGCTGGATTTTCTGATTGCCAATTCCGGGAACCGTCATAATCTGGAAGTGGATTTTTTCGGCGGAGAACCGCTTATGAACTGGCAGGTGGTAAAGGATCTGGTGGCTTACGGAAGAGAGCAGGAAAAGCTTCATGACAAGCATTTCCGCTTTACGGTGACAACGAACGGCGTGCTTTTAAATGATGAGATCCAGGAGTTTGTCAATAAAGAGATGGATAACGTGGTCTTAAGTCTTGACGGCAGGAAGGAAGTCAACGACAGGATGCGTCCTTTCAGAAACGGCAAAGGGAGCTATGAGCTTATCGTGCCGAAGTTTCAGAAACTTGCAGACAGCAGAAATCAGGAAAAATATTATGTCCGGGGGACATTTACAAAAGAGAATCTGGACTTTGCAGAGGATATTCTTCATTTTGCAGAGCTGGGCTTTAAGCAGATGTCCATAGAGCCTGTGGTAGGGGATGAAAGCGACCCTTACGCGATCCGTGAGGAGGATCTTCCGATGATCATGGAGGAGTATGACCGTCTTGCAAGGATTATGATTGAGAGAGAAAAGTGCGGGAAGGGTTTTAATTTCTTCCATTTTATGATAGACTTAGACGGTGGGCCGTGTGTAGCGAAGCGTTTGTCGGGATGCGGTTCGGGAACGGAATATCTGGCTGTGACGCCGTGGGGAGACTTATATCCCTGTCATCAGTTTGTAGGTCAGGAAGATTTTCTGATGGGAAATGTGGATGACGGTATCGTAAAGCCCGAAATCGCGGATGATTTCCGAAGCTGCAGTGTGTATTCGAAGGAGAGCTGTAAGAACTGCTTTGCCAAATTTTACTGCAGCGGCGGCTGTATGGCGAATTCCTATAATTTTCACGGAACCATCCATGACACCTACGGGATCGGGTGTGAGATGGAAAGAAAACGCGTAGAGTGTGCCATAATGATAAAAGCAGCATTAGCTGAAAGATAGAGAAAGGAAGTTTATTTACAATGAAGAAGAGCAAAGGCGTACTTAGTCTTGTTGTAACGGCGGCATTGATCGCGCTGCTGGCGTTTACAACGACGGCTGGCTTCGGTAAGAGCCATACCGGATCAGCCAGAAATATCAAGCTTGGTCTTGATCTTGCCGGCGGAGTCAGCATTACCTATCAGGTAAAGGACAAGAATCCGTCAGAGGAGGAGATGAAGGATACGATCTACAAGCTGCAGAAGCGTGTAGAGCAGTACAGCACCGAGTCCAGTGTATACCAGGAGGGAGACGACCGGATCAATATTGAGATCCCGGGTGTGTCTAACGCAAATGAGATACTGGACGAATTAGGACAGCCGGGTTCCCTTTATTTTATTGCGCAAAAGGGAAGCGACGGTACAGATAATTATTCACAGGTGAACTCTACCGGTGACGCGGCGCAGGATTATCAGCTTAACAAGACTCTTGACGAGCTGGAGGAAGACGGATCTCTCGTACTTACCGGAAACGACGTAAAGGGCGCGCAGGCAGGAACGAGAGAGGATGAGCTTACAAAGCAGCGTATGAATG
This sequence comes from uncultured Dorea sp., assembly GCA_948844705.1. GTDB lineage: Bacteria > Bacillota > Clostridia > Lachnospirales > Lachnospiraceae > CAPEBR01. Next base: position 2,604 of record CAQNVT010000198.1, on the reverse strand, counting down.
TCGTTTCGCTTACACTGAATGATGAAGGCACAAAAAAATTTGCCGAGGCGACGAAAGCGGCGACGGAAGCTGCTCCGCATGAAAGTATCGGCATTTATTACGACGGAAGCTTTGTCAGTGTTCCGAGAGTAAATAATGCGATTGAGAACGGACAGGCGGAGATCAGCGGAAGCATGACCTTTGAGGAGGCGGACAGCCTTGCATCCACGATCCGTATCGGCGGACTTAAGCTGGAGCTTGAGGAGATCCGCTCCAATGTAGTAGGCGCTCAGCTGGGTGAGCAGGCGATCAGCACAAGCTTAAAGGCCGGAGCGATCGGGCTTGTGATCGTATTTTTGTTTATGATTTTCGTATATCTTCTGCCGGGACTTGCATCAAGCCTTGCGCTTGTGATCTATACAGGGCTTGTGCTTGTGATACTGAATGCCTTTGAGGTGACGCTTACACTTCCCGGTATTGCGGGTATTATCCTCGGCATTGGTATGGCGGTAGATGCCAATGTTATTATCTTCGCGCGTGTGAAGGAAGAGATGTCCAGGGGAAAGAGTGTAAGAAACTCTCTGAAGACAGGTTTTCAGAAGGCTCTGTCGGCGATCCTGGACGGAAATATCACGACACTTATCGCAGCGCTTGTGCTGTGGTTTATGGGCTCGGGAACGGTGAAGGGCTTTGCACAGACACTCGGAATCGGTATTGTCGTATCGATGTTCACGGCGCTGGCGGTTACACGTCTGATCGTATTTGCATTTTATGCGGTCGGCCTTCGCAGCGAGAAGCTGTATTACAGGAAGGGAAAAGAACATGCGGTCGTTGATTTCCTTTCTAAGAAAAAAGTATTTTTTGCGGTATCGATACTGTTAATTGCAATAGGCGCGGTATTTATCGGTGTGAATTCTGCCGGAGGCAGAGGAGCATTTGCATACAGTCTTGAGTTTGAAGGCGGTACTGCTACGAACGTGACCTTCAATGAGGACTATTCGATCGACGAGATCGACGAGAAGATCGTTCCGGTTGTCGAAGAGGTGACCGGGGATGCGAATGTACAGACCCAGAAGGTGGCAGGAACCAATCAGGTGATCATTAAAACGGTTACCCTTGAGCTTGCGGACAGAGAGGCGCTCAATCAGGCGATGGTGGAGAACTTCCAGGTAAATGAAGAAGAGATCACCGCAGAGAATATCAGCTCGACGGTCAGCAGCGAGATGAGGCAGGATGCTGTAATTGCGGTTATTGTTGCTACGATCTGTATGCTTCTTTACATTTGGTTCCGGTTTAAGGATATCCGGTTTGCGACAAGCGCGGTTGCGGCGCTTCTGCATGACGTGCTGGTAGTCCTTGCGTTCTATGCAGTGGCGAGAATTTCCGTAGGTAATACGTTTATTGCATGTATGCTTACGATCGTGGGTTATTCGATCAATGCTACGATCGTCATCTTTGACCGTATCCGTGAGGAGCTGCATTATTCCTCCAAGCAGACGGATCTGGCGGAGCTGGTTAATAAGAGCATTACACAGACTTTGACGAGAAGTATCTATACGTCTCTTACGACGTTCGTCATGGTTGCGGTATTGTTTGTCATGGGTGTAAGCTCGATCAAGGAATTTGCACTGCCGCTTATGGCAGGTATCGTATGCGGCGCTTATTCGTCGGTATGTATTACCGGTGCATTGTGGTATGTAATGAAGCAGAAAACGGTAAAAAATAAAAACCAGAAATGATCTTAGTATGAAAACGGCAACCGGCCGGATTGGCCGGTTGCCGTTTTAGGTTTACGGAGGAAGCTTTTATGGAAAGATGGGTGCTTCTTAGAAAGGGAGCTGATTTTGAAGCAATCAGCAGGAAATATGGGATCAGCAGGAGGCTGGCGGCGCTTATACGTAATCGGGAGGTTATAGGAGACGAGGCGGTAAATGCTTATCTGAACGGAACTCTTGCTGATTTTTATGACGGGATGCTAATGAAGGATATGGACCGCGCCGTAGAGCTTTTGCTTGAGAAGATACGGGAGCATAAGAGGATTCGTGTCATCGGGGATTATGATATTGACGGAGTGAATGCTGTCTATATCCTTCTGGAGGGCCTGGAGGCTCTGGGAGCGGATGTGGACAGTGATATCCCGGACAGGATGGAGGACGGATACGGTCTTAACATAACTCTGATCGAGCGTGCATATAAGGCAGGGGTAGATACGGTGATCACATGTGATAACGGGATTGCCGCGGGAGACGAGATCGCTTATGGAAAATCTCTCGGCATGTCTGTGATCGTGACGGATCATCATGAGGTTCCCTATGAAGATGCGGAAGACGGAAGAAAATATATGCTTCCGCCGGCAGATGCGGTCGTCGATCCGAAAAGGAAGGACTGCGGGTATCCGTTCCCGGGCCTTTGCGGGGCGGCAGTTGCCTATAAGCTGGTCGAGGCGCTTCATGAGGCGTCCGGACGTGACGTGGAGGATATGGATTATCTGATCGAGAACGTGGCGATTGCAACCGTAGGAGACGTGATGGATCTTACGGGGGAGAACCGGGTATTTGTGGATAATATTGATACCTCCCAAGCTGAAATGGTATGGGAGATCCGCCAGAGGGTCGGAATGGTATT
>CAQNVT010000197.1 GCA_948844705.1 uncultured Dorea sp. | reverse complement strand
TCCGAACTGGAAGCTGCATAATATCATAGAGACAAGCGGCGGCGCTGTTGTCTGTGAGGAAATGTGTACAGGCACAAGGTATTTCGAGAGACTGGTTGATGAGAGCAGGGAGACTGTCGAGGATCAGATCACGGCTCTTGCAGAGAGATATATGGGAATCAACTGTGCATGCTTTACTCCGAATACGGGACGGATCGATGATATTCTGCGCCTTGCGAAGGAATATAAGGCTGACGGTATCATTGACGTAAATCTTAAGTTCTGTAATCTGTATGACACGGAAGGATATTTCGTAGAGCGCGCCATGAAGGAAGCGGGCATTCCGGTGCTTGGAATCGAGACGGATTATACAGACAGTGATGCACAGCAGCTTCGTACAAGAGTAAGTGCATTTATCGAGATGTTAAATAATTAGAGATTACATAACAGGAGTATGGTATATGCAGAAGCTACAGCATTATGTGTTGTTTCCGAATCACGATAATGCCATGCGTCTTTATAAGGAATTAAAGAGTCTGGGGGTTCGGGCGACCATTGCCCCGACTCCCAGAGTTTTAAGTACATGCTGCGGCGTCTCTCTTTTGATCGAAGAAAAGGATGTTGACGCGGTCAGGGCGTGTGTGAAGGAGCATGGGATCGAAATCCTTAAGATCAAGGCAATAGAAAGAGACATTAATCCCAGGCGGGACAGGTATTGTTAGTAAACGGCGGTCTGGGGAAAGAGATAAAAAGACAATGGTTTAAAGTGAGGAAAGCAGATATGAATTATGTGGGGATCGACATTGGTTCTACGGCATCCAAGGTTGCGGTGAGAGGGGAAAAGGAGTTATACTTCGTGCTTCCCACCGGATGGAGCAGCAAGGAGACGACACTGACGATTAAGGAAAAATTACTGGAGGACGGGATTGACGTCCTGTCGGAGGATACAAAGGTGGTGGCCACAGGGTACGGACGCGTGGCGGTAGACTTTGCCGATTATGTGATCACGGAGATTACCTGTCATGCAAGAGGGGGCCGTGAGATCGCGGGTGATAACTGTGCGATCATAGATGTGGGCGGCCAGGATACGAAGGTTATCCTCGTGGATCACGGAATGGTGCAGGATTTTCTGATGAATGATAAATGCTCTGCCGGAACCGGAAAGTTTCTGGAGATCATGGCAAACCGGCTGGGCGTTACATTGGGAGAGCTTTTTGACATGGCAAAGGCCGGGACGGTGCTTCCCATCAGCTCTCTCTGCACGGTGTTTGCAGAGTCTGAGGTGATCAATTATATCGGAGAGGGAAGAAAGCGCGAGGATATTGCCGCAGGCGTAGTGGATTCCGTGGCGGCAAAGGTGGCGCAGCTGAGCCAGAGGAAGAATCTTCCGGCGAAGGTGATCCTGACCGGAGGCTTAAGCCACAGTGAGTATTTTACACATGCATTGTCAGGCAAGATCGGTCAGACGGTAGAGCCTACGGAAAACGGAAGATATGCCGGTGCGATCGGTGCGGCATTGTTGGCAGAAGAGAAGTCGAGGTAATCTTGGCTTCTTTTTTTGTCTATTAATGACAAACAACTGACATGTAATTTATCTAAAAGTACCGAAAAATTAAAAATGTGTAGCAATTGTATATGCTTTTATGATACTATAGATAAAATAAGTATGTTGGGAGGCTTTATATGAACACGTTGTTAAACATTGTTCCTGTTTTTGGGGCGGCAGCGTTATTATTTGCGGCATATCTTGCGGCGAAGGTAACAAAGCAGAGTGCAGGAACAGACAGAATGAAGGAGATTGCTGCGGCAATCAGTGACGGTGCGCAGGCATTTCTTACGGCAGAATACAAGATTCTGATCATCTTTGTTGCTGTGCTGTTTGTATTGATCGGACTAGGGATCGGAAATTGGATCACAGCCATCTGTTTTGTGGTGGGAGCATTATTTTCCACGGCGGCGGGGTACTGCGGAATGACCGTAGCGACAAGAGCAAACGTAAGGACTGCAAATGCGGCGAAGGAGAGCGGAATGAATAGGGCTCTTTCCATTGCTTTTTCCGGCGGTGCGGTCATGGGAATGTGTGTGGCCGGCCTGGGAGTGCTCGGAGTCAGTGTGATCTATCTTATTACGAAAAATGTGGACGTGCTGTCGGGCTTCAGCCTGGGCGCTTCGTCTATTGCATTGTTTGCCCGTGTGGGCGGCGGTATCTACACGAAGGCGGCGGACGTAGGCGCGGACCTTGTGGGTAAGGTAGAAGCCGGAATTCCGGAGGATGACCCGCGTAACCCGGCGGTTATCGCAGACAATGTAGGCGATAACGTAGGCGATGTTGCAGGTATGGGTGCGGATCTGTTTGAATCCTATGTAGGTGCGCTGATTTCCGCGCTTACTCTTGGAATCGTATATTATAAGGCGGAGGGCGCCCTTTATCCGCTTATGATCGCGGGACTCGGGCTTCTGGCATCGATTCTCGGAACCTTCTTTGTAAAGGGAGACGAAAATGCCAATCCGCATAAGGCGCTTAAGACCGGCTCCTATGCGGCAAGCGTGATCGTACTGATCGCGGCATTTGTACTCAGCAATTATCTGTTCGGTAATCTTAACGCGGCGATTGCGATCGTTGCAGGACTGATCGTCGGGCTTCTGATCGGCATTATTACCGAGGTGTATACATCCGGGGATTACAAGTCCGTAAAGGAGATCGCATCCCAGTCGGAGACAGGCTCTGCCACTACGATCATCAGCGGTCTTGCGGTGGGCATGAAATCTACCGGAATCCCGATTCTTCTGATCTGTATCGGCATTTTTGCGGCATATCAGTTCTGTGGGCTTTACGGAATCGCGCTGGCGGCGGTAGGCATGCTGTCGACGACGGCGATCACGGTAGCGGTTGACGCATACGGACCGATCGCGGATAACGCGGGCGGTATTGCAGAGATGTCGGGACTTGACAAATCCGTCCGCAAGATCACAGATAAGCTTGACGCGGTAGGGAATACGACGGCGGCTATGGGCAAGGGCTTTGCGATCGGCTCCGCGGCGCTTACGGCGCTGGCGCTCTTTGTGTCCTACGCAGAGGCCGTGCAGCTTAAAAATATTGATATTCTTGACAGCCGTGTGATCATCGGCCTGTTTATCGGAGGTATGCTTCCGTTCCTGTTCTCCGCCATGACGATGGAGTCTGTATCAAAGGCGGCATATCAGATGATCGAGGAGGTAAGGCGCCAGTTCAGGGAAATGCCCGGTATCATGGAGGGAACGACGAAGCCGGACTACAAGTCCTGTGTTGCGATCTCTACCACGGCGGCGCTGAAGGAGATGCTGGTGCCCGGTATCATGGCGGTTGTGGCGCCGCTTCTTGTGGGAATCCTGTTAGGGCCTGCTTCTCTTGGCGGACTCCTGGCCGGTGCACTGGTAACGGGCGTTATGATGGCGATCTTTATGTCCAATGCGGGCGGCGCATGGGATAACGCGAAGAAATACATTGAGGATGGCAACCACGGCGGCAAAGGAAGCGACGCACATAAAGCGGCGGTTGTAGGAGATACGGTGGGAGATCCGTTTAAGGATACCTCGGGTCCTTCCATCAACATCCTGATCAAGCTGATGACCATTGTCTCACTTGTATTTGCACCTCTGTTTTTGTCGATCGGCGGATTGCTGTAGAAGGTTAAAACATTGCATGACATGTTAAGAAAGTCTCCCGGAAGACCACTGTAAAGGTGATTTTCCGGGAGAGTTTTTAAATATTTAATATTTAAGGAAAATTTAAGTTGTATTCCATAGTAAAGAATGTTAAAGTAACAGCATAGAAATTCTTTCTATAAATCTTAAACATTTCATTAAAATCTCGGATCATCTGCAGGAAATATCTATCATAAGCGTCTCCTGAGGAAATCCCTTTTAAACTTTATGAAATAGAAGAACATATGTAGAGGAGGAAATGACTTGGATAAATTAGCCGGGAGCATGGATATGCTTAGTTCCATGCAGATTACTGCGGACATGGAGGGATTGGATCTCCAGAGCAAACTTATTTTTCATAATAAGGAAGTTCTTGCAGTGATCCTCAAGGAAACTGTGGAAGAATATAAAGATTATTCCAGAAAAGAAATTATGGGTTTTATTGAGGCGGATTCCATCACAGATGCAAAGGAAGTTTCTGCCGGAAGGACAAATACAGTGGTTCAAGGAGACAGCACGGAGTTTGTTCATTTGAACGAGAAGGTGGCATACTTTGACTTGTCGTTCCATGCAAGAAATCCGGCTCTTTCTTCAAAAAAGGTGCAGTTTTATCTCCATATAGATATAGAATCGCAGAAGACGTACCAGCCGGGATATCCGATAGAAAAGAGAGGGATATATTATCTGGCAAGATACCTGTCGTCACAGCTAACGTTAATTACAGAGCATACAGATTACGGCAGACTGGAAAAATGCTACAGTATCTGGAACTGTCGGGATGATATTCCGAAGGATATGCACTACAGCATATCGTTTTATGAAATTGTAAATACAAAGAATACCCGCGGGCATGCCGTAAAAAAAGAAAAATATGATTTAATGTAATGGAGTAAAAGAAGACGAGGGTTATGAGCTCCTGCGTTTTCTGAATGTACTTATGTATCCGCATAAGGATGACTTTATGAATACGGTAACAGAATATATTGATTTTTCTAAAAATAAGGAGCTGTGGAAGGAGGCGGAACATGTGACAGGATTAGGACAGAGTGTATATGAAGAAGGAAGGCAAAAAGGAGTACAGCAAGGACTGGAACGGGGAGTACAGCAAGGATTGGAGCAAGGAGTACAGGCCTTCATCCAGGATAATGTAGAAGAGCAGATTCCAAAGGAAAGAATCCTTTTGAAACTGGAAAAGAGATTTGGCCTGACAATGGAGCAGTCAGAACTATATTATGAAAAGTACGCCTCCAAAGCCGATGTAAATTAACAAAATCAGAAATCTTAAGTTTTTTTAATTATAGCCGCATGCAGCAGACAACGAATCCGGATATGAGGGGTGGATTCGTCTTATAAGGGGATATAAAGGGGAAATTTATTTTTCCCGCTGCTGTCATGCGGCATCATAGGGGCAAAATGCCTTTTGACCCCAACATCATGATATGACAAAATGCGGGAAAAAGCAAGAAAATCGCTTAAAATTTCCGCAGTCTGTCCTCAGAATCATCGGTAGTTTTGTCAATTTCCCGGATTATGACGTAATAGCCCGTGCCTTCGCTTGTCTTAACCAGTACCCGATCACCGATTTTATGGCCGAGAAGCGCCTTTCCCATAGGGGATTCGATACTGATCAGGCCCTGCATGGAATTTCCGCGGACACTGGTCACCAGCCGATAGGCCTCTGTTTCATCGTCCTCTTCAAAATATACGGTTACCGTATTATTGATGCCGACCTCGTCCTCCTTCGATTCGTCCGATACGATCCGGGCATTCTTAAGCATCCGCTCCAGATAACGGATCCTGCTTTCGTTGCGGTTCTTGTCCTGCTTTGCCGCCTTATACTCAAAATTTTCACTCAGATCTCCCTGGGCCCTTGCTTCCTTTACTGCCTCCAGCTCTTTTTTACGGACTACCAGCTTGCGGTATTCAATTTCTTCTTTTATTTTCTGAACATCACTTTTGGTCAATTGTTCTCCCATATAGTAAATTCCTTTCGCATTTTTTATTTAAGCTCCTGTTTTTTTATTCTAAATATTTCCAGTATGCCCGCCTGGAATAAGAATGTCTGAAGCAGAGCGTTCCGGTTTCTTCATCTATGCCGACATTATCAGGAGCTACATCCAGAAGCTGCTGCATACATTTTTCGTCTTTTTCCGGGTCATAGAGCTCTGCCGTTCCGTCTTTGGATAGTAGAAGAACCTTCCCCCGGAAACGGCATGCCGCCTCGTAATCCCGATCTTCGCCTACATGGATGACATGGCTGATCCGGCAGTCGGAGAGAGAATAAAGCTCCACCTGCTTTGCCGGCCTGTTGTGGATATAAAGCTCCCTGTCGGACGGGAGCGGTTCTTTTTCGATATCAAAACCGATGATGCCGCCATTTATCTGTACGGAGCGGGCCTGTTCCGCGTCCAGATCGATATCCAGAAGAATAAATTGCTGTTTTCTGAGGAAAAAGATAACCGACATTGAAAGAATTGATCACGCCCATGGGTATGAGCTCATGAGGATTGAACGTCATAGGGATGAGCGGATTG
>CAQNVT010000196.1 GCA_948844705.1 uncultured Dorea sp. | reverse complement strand
GGGACATCGAGTGTAATGGTTGTAGGAGATAAAATAATAAATGATCCTATAGATAGCACAGGAGCACATAGAACAAGATATATAGACAAAATAAATATCTATACGAATGTTTATTAACATATACAAAAACTATTGGCGAAGCTATGTTGGCCTTATATTATAAACATAAGTAACAGAATTTAATTATGGATTAAAAAGCAAAACATAAGGGCCGTCCGGTAATGGACGGCTTTCTGTATAAAAATGGTTAAAATCTGGTTGACTGCAACTGCAATATTCGTTAGAATAATATCAAATGTTTATTGAAATACTTTATAGAAGGGAGGAAAAAAACGTGCTGAATATCGTACTGCATGAGCCGGAGATACCCGCTAATACCGGAAATATCGGACGCACCTGCGTGGCAGCGGGCGCAAGGCTTCACCTCATCGAGCCGCTGGGCTTCCGTTTAGATGAGAAGAGCCTTAAGCGTGCGGGGATGGATTACTGGCAGCAGCTGGATGTCACTACATATATTGACTACGAGGATTTTTTAAGCAGGAATCCGGATGCGAAGCTTTATATGGCGACTACGAAGGCGGAAAAGATATATACGGAGGTAAATTACGGGCCGGATGCATATATTATGTTTGGAAAAGAAAGCGCCGGAATACCGGAGGAAATTTTGGTGCAGCATAAGGAAGAGTGTATCAGGATACCTATGGCCGGTGATATCCGTTCCCTGAATCTTGGGAACTCGGCGGCGATCGTTCTTTATGAAGCGATGCGCCAGAACGGCTTTCCGGGAATGAATCTTAAGGGACATCTGCACAGGCTCTCCTGGTAAAGGCGGATGATATTTACAGAGGAACGAAAGAAAAAAAGGGTAATTGCGCAAAACGGCATGAAAAAACCATAAATTTCTAGACTTTCCAGTAAAAAAAGATTATAATTTGTAAAGTAGCATTTGAAAGAAAGGTGGTGAAGGAATGGTAGAAGAAACCATCAAGACTATCAAGGAAACAGAGGATGAGGCTGAGAGAATGATAAGGGAAGCTGATGAAAAGAGCGCCGCTATTCTGGAGGAGGCCAGAAAAGAGGCTGAAAGTTTAAAAAACCAGTCTGAAACCGATGCGAAAAATAAAGCGCGGGTGATCCTTGATATGGAGAAACAGGCTGGTGAACGATCCATACAGGATGCTCTTGCGGGAGTGGAAAAAGAGATTTCAGTCTTGAAGGAAAAGGCAAGAGCAAAAGAAAGCGAGGTAATATCGGCAGTTATTGCAGAGCTTGTCTAGAACCAGAAATATAAAAGAAAAGGAGGGATGCGGCTATGGCAGTATTGCAGATGCAAAGAATTAGTATCTGCGGATTAAAAAAGGACCGTAAGGCTATCTTGGAGAAGATACAGTCTCTCGGCGTCATGGAGATGAATCAGATCGCCGGGGACGAAGAAGGCTTTGAGAAGATGGATACAGTGAATGCCCGCCAGACCTTTGAGAGAAACGCACAGGTGGCAGATCAGGCGCTTGCGGTGCTGGATATTTACGCACCGGTTAAGAAGTCGCTTCTGTCAAGCCTTGAGGGGAAGGCCCTGGTTGAAAAAAGTGAATTTGCCCGTGCGGCAGACGACAAGCAGGAGATCATCCGCAAGGCAAATCTTCTGATCGGAAAGAGTAAAGAGATCGCGGAAGCAAAAGCGTCTATTCAGAAGACAGAAGGTCAGATCGAAGCCCTGACACCGTGGCTTACTCTGGATGTACCGATGAATTTTGCCGGGACGAAGAAGACTGCGATGCTTATCGGAACGGTAGCGGCAGAGGTCACGACAGACACATTGTATGAGAAGCTTGCCAAGGCAGAACCAGAGCCTGCAGGGGTTGATATCCAGGTCATTTACAGTGATAAGGATATGCTTTGCCTGGCGGTTATCTGTCTTAAGACAGACGAGGAGACTGTAGAGGAGGCACTCAGATCGTGCGGATTTGCAAAGCCATCTCAGATGCTCCAGAATACACCGGCCAGACAGAAGGAGCTGTTAGAAGCCGAGGTAGAAAAACTGAATAAGGAGATCAGCGAGGCAGAGAATGTGATCAGAGGATATGCTAAGAGCAGGAAGGAGCTTGAGCTTGTCAGCGATTATTTCCGGACAAGGGCAGAAAAATATGAGGTGCTCGGTACACTGCCTCAGTCACAGAGTACGTTTGTTATAAGCGGGTACGTGCCCAGAAGGTATGTGCGTGTGCTGTCAAAGGCGATTGAGGAGAAGTATGACTGCGTTTTTGATATCGAGGATATAAAGGAAGATGAGGAGCCTCCTACACTCCTTTCCAACAACAGCTTTTCCTCCAGCGTGGAGGGAGTGCTTGAGTCCTACGGGCTTCCGCATAAGGGAGAGTTTGACCCGACAACAATCATGTCATTTTTTTATGTATTCTTCTTCGGCATGATGCTGTCGGATGCGGCGTACGGCGCAATCATTGCGGTTGCATGCTTTGTAGTATTAAAGAAATTCCCGCGTATGGGCGAGAGTATGCATAAGTCACTTAAGATGTTCATGTTCTGCGGAATATCCACGATGGTGTGGGGAATCCTGTTCGGAGGATATTTCGGAAATGTAGTGGATATTGTGTCGGAGGTGTTCTTCGGACATAAGGTTGTGATACCGGCGCTCTGGTTCGTACCGCTGAACGACCCGATGAGGCTTCTTGTGTATTCTCTTGCATTCGGAGTTGTCCATCTGTTTGTGGGACTTGGGATCAAGGGATATATGGAGCTTAAAGACGGCAGAGTTCTGGATTTCTTCTGTGACGTAGTGCTCTGGTTTGCATTTCTGATCGGACTGATCCTTATGCTGCTTCCGACAGATATATTCGCATCCATCGCACAGGCGAAGATCGTGTTCCCGCCGGCTCTTAATATGCTGGCGAAGGCGCTTGCGATTATTGGTGCACTGGGGCTTGTGCTGATGTCCGGCCGTGAGAATAAGAATCCGGTACTTAGAATCGCCCTTGGAGCTTATGACATTTATAATATTACAGGATGGCTCAGTGATGTGTTATCATACTCACGTCTCCTGGCACTTGGTCTTGCCACAGGCGTTATCGCATCGGTAGTTAACCAGATGGGAAGCATGTTCGGCAAAGGAATTATAGGTGTGATCGGATTTATCCTTGTCTTTGTTGTAGGACATACGCTGAATCTTGCGATCAACCTTTTGGGTGCATATGTGCACACGAACCGTCTCCAGTTTGTAGAGTTCTTCGGCAAATTTTATGAGGGCGGCGGAAAACCATTTGAACCATTCAAAACAGATACAAAATATGTAGATATTAAGGAGGAAAATTAATCATGAGTATTTGGAGTAATTTAGGACTTGTATATGCGTTACTTGGCGCAGCAGTAGCAGTATTTCTTGCAGGAGCAGGGTCAGCAATCGGTGTAGGTATTGCAGGTCAGGCGGCAGCAGGTGTTGTAACGGAGGATCCGAGCAAATTCGCTAAGGTTCTTATTATGCAGCTTCTTCCCGGTACACAGGGTATTTATGGACTGCTTGTCGGATTCATCACACTTTCCAAGGTTGGTCTTCTTGGCGGCGGCGCTGCCGAGCTTGCTCCGCAGACAGGTCTTCTGATCCTTGCGGCTTGTATGCCGATCGGTATCGTAGGTCTTATCTCCGGTAAATACCAGGGAATGACATCTGCGGCATCTATCGGTATCGTAGCAAAGAAGCCGGATCAGTTTGGTAAGGCTATGCTGTTCCCGGCAATGGTTGAGACATATGCAATCCTTGCGCTTCTGATCTCTATCCTGGCTGTAAACGCAGTTCAGATCTAAGGTAGCAGGAGTGAAAAAGATTAGGAAAAGGAGTGCGTAAGCCATGGCTGGATTAGATAAAATGACAAGACAGATCCTGGAGGAAGCAAAGGCAGCTGCGGAAGCAAAGGTTGAAGAGGCCGAGAGCAAGGCAGCAGAGATGATAAACCAGGCAAATGAGGAAGCGGCCAGAATAAGCGAAAGCATCTCCCAAAAGTCTGAGGCAGAGGTGGCAAATTACAAGGAGAGAGTGTTATCCTCCATCGATTTGCAGAAGAGAACAAAAGTCCTTTCTGCAAAGCAGGAATTGATCAGCGAAATGCTTGAGAAGTCGTATGAGTCACTGGCAGGCATGGAGGCAGACAAATATTTTGAGATGCTGCTTAAGCTGCTTGATAAATATGTGCTGCCGCAGGAGGGAGAGATTTATTTCTCGTATGCAGATCTTAAAAAGATGCCGAAGGGATATGAGGCAGAGGTAAAGAAAGCTGCCGGGGCAAAGGGCGGAAGCCTTGCGGTGTCGGCAGAGGGCAGAAATATTGAGAACGGATTCGTTCTTGCTTATGGCGGTATTGAAGAGAACTGTACGCTTCGGGCTATGTTCGATGAAAAGAGAGAGCTGTTATCCGATAAGGTTCGGGAATTATTATTTGCGTAAGGCGACAACAAGGAAACGTAAGCAGGAGGAGTAACATGAGTGAACAATATACCTACGCGGTTGCGCGCATACGTGCCTTGGAGGTTGCATTATTTTCCAATGCAACGATCGATCAGCTGATCGCATGCTCTGATTATGACCAGTGTCTGCAGTTCCTTTCGGAAAGGGGCTGGGGTGACAGTGATACTCCGGCGCAGGCAGAGGCGATACTCACCAGGGAAGAGGAGAAGATCTGGGAGGTAGTTAAGGACCTTCATGTGGATATGGATAAATTTGACGTGTTGTCTTATCCGAAGCTTTTCCATAACCTGAAGGCAGCGATCAAGGATGTATGTACAGGAGAGCAGGACAGACACATTTATTATGATGATGTGTCGATTCCGGGCGGGGCGATGCTTGAGATCGTCAGAGAGAAGGAGTTCGGAAAGCTTCCTCCCCACATGCAGCATGCAGCGGAAGAGGCGTATGAGGCCATGCTTCATACGAGAGACGGTCAGCTGTGCGATGTGATCATTGACAGGGCGGCGCTTGATGCGGTATATGCGGCGGGGAAGGCGGCGAAGGATGAGATCATCCGTGACTATGCCGAATCTACCGTAGCCGTCGCAGATATCAAGATTGCCGTGCGTTCGCAGAAAACCGCGAAGTCACTGGAGTTTATGACAAGGGCGATGGCAGAATGCGACAGCGTGAATGTGGCGCAGCTTTCCAGGGCGGCGCTTAACGGAATGGACGCCATAAGAGAATATCTTATGGGCACCGCATATGCAGAAGGGGCCGAGGCGCTCGCGCAGTCTCCGTCCGCATTTGAGCGCTGGTGTGACAACCGCATTATTCAGACTATCAGTCCGCAGAAATATCGTGCATTTACCATAGGCCCGGTGATTGCCTATGTAATTGCAAGACAGAATGAGATTAAAACAGTACGGATCATTCTTTCCGGGAAGCTTAATGACCTTCCGGAGGAATCCATCCGGGAAAGGGTAAGGGAAATGTATGTATAAGATTGCGGTATTAGGCGATTATGACAGTATTTACGGCTTCGCTACACTGGGTCTTGACACATTCCCGGTAAGCACCCGTGAAGAAGCTACAGATAAGCTTACAAGGCTGGCATCCGGAGAATACGGAATCATCTATATCACGGAGAACTGGGCCTTAGAGCTTAAGCATGAGATAGAGAGATATCAGGAGCAGCTTACTCCGGCGATCATTCAGATTCCGGGTATTGCAGGCAATACCGGAGCAGGTATTGCGGGAGTTAAGAAGTCGGTAGAGGTAGCGGTAGGCTCGGATATCCTGTTCTCGCAGGAATAAAAGGGAAGGTAGGGTGATTATTCTAAATGAGCAGTACAGGTACGATTAAAAAAGTGGCAGGACCGCTGGTCATCGCATCCGGTATGCGTGATGCCAACATGTCTGACGTTGTACGTGTAAGTAAGCAGCGTCTGATTGGAGAAATCATCGAGATGCACGGAGATGAGGCATCCATTCAGGTATATGAGGAAACATCAGGTCTCGGACCCGGAGAGCCGGTAGAGTCTACGGGAGCTCCTATGTCCGTTGAACTTGGACCTGGCCTTATTACAAGCATTTACGACGGAATCCAGCGTCCGCTTGACGATATTATGAAGATTTCAGGAAATAACCTGCAGCGCGGTGTCGAGGTTGCTTCCCTGAAGAGAGATAAAAAATGGGAATTTGTTCCGGTAGTCAAGGCCGGCGACAAGGTTGAGGCCGGAGATATTATCGGTACGGTCCAGGAGACCGCGGTGGTGGAGCAGAAAATCATGGTTCCATACGGTGTGTCCGGTACGGTAAAGGAGATTAAGGCAGGCGAATTTACGGTAGAAGAGGTTGTGGCAGTCGTTGAGACTGCGGACGGCGACAGGGAGCTTACCATGATGCAGAAGTGGCCGGTTCGTAAAGGACGTCCGTATGTAAAGAAGCTTCCTCTTGATGCACCGCTTGTTACAGGACAGAGAGTTGTCGATATGTTCTTCCCGATCGCAAAGGGCGGTGTTGCAGCCGTTCCGGGACCGTTCGGAAGCGGAAAGACAGTTATCCAGCATCAGCTTGCAAAATGGGCGGAGGCTGATATCGTCGTATATATCGGCTGCGGCGAGCGGGGAAATGAGATGACAGACGTTCTTAACGAGTTCCCGGAGCTTAAGGACCCGAAGACAGGACGTTCCCTGATGGAGAGAACCGTTCTTATCGCAAATACATCGGATATGCCTTTTGCAGCCCGTGAGGCTTCTATCTATACAGGTATTACGATTGCAGAGTATTTCCGTGATATGGGATATTCCGTAGCGCTTATGGCAGACTCCACATCCCGCTGGGCAGAGGCTCTCCGTGAGATGTCCGGACGTCTGGAGGAGATGCCCGGCGAGGAAGGTTACCCGGCATATCTTGGTTCACGTCTTGCGGAGTTCTATGAGAGGGCAGGACGCGTGGTATCTCTCGGAAAAGAGGGAAGAGAGGGAGCACTGTCTGTTATCGGCGCCGTATCTCCTCCGGGCGGTGATACCTCCGAGCCTGTATCCCAGGCGACTCTTCGTATCGTAAAGGTATTCTGGGGACTGGATTCTGCGCTTGCATACAAGAGACATTTCCCGGCCATCAACTGGCTGACAAGTTATTCTCTGTATCTTGACAATATGCAGGATTGGTTCAACGGAACGGTTGCAGAGGACTGGATGGAAGGACGCCAGAAGATGATGAGCCTTCTTACGGAGGAAGCAGCACTGGAAGAGATCGTACAGATGGTAGGTATGGATGCGCTGTCACCGATCGACCGTCTGAAGATGGAAGCGGCACGCTCGATCCGTGAGGACTTCCTGCATCAGAACTCCTTCCACGAGGTAGATACCTATACACCGCTTAGAAAGCAGTATCTGATGATGAAGCTGGTGCTTGCATTCTATGAGCAGTCTTCGGAAGCACTTTCTAAGGGAGCCTCTATGAAGGCGCTCCTCGGAATGGAAGTAAGAGAGAGAATCGGACGTTATAAATATACAACGGCAGAAAATATCGAGACAGAATATGAGAAGATCAAGGATGAATTGAACGCAGAGATTGCGAGTGCGTTTGGGAAGGAGGACTTCTAATTATGCCAAAGGAATATAGAACCATACAGGAAGTTGCCGGACCGCTTATGATGGTAAAGGGCGTTGAGGGTGTCGCGTATGACGAGCTTGGGGAGATCGAGCTTGCAAGCGGCGAGAGACGCCGGTGTAAGGTACTGGAGGTAGACGGAAGCGATGTGGTTGTACAGCTCTTCGAGAATGCCAGCGGTATCAACTTAAGCAACAGTAAGGTACGTTTCCTCGGAAAGAGCATGGAGCTCGGAGTTTCCGGCGACATGTTAGGCCGTGTATTTGACGGACTCGGACGTCCGATCGACGACGGCCCGGAGATCCTTCCGGAGGAAAGAAGAGATATCAACGGCCTGCCTATGAACCCGGCGGCCCGTGTATACCCGGAGGAGTTTATCCAGACAGGCGTATCCGCGATCGACGGACTTAACACACTGGTCCGCGGCCAGAAGCTTCCGATCTTCTCTTGTTCCGGTCTTCCGCATTCACAGCTTGCGGCTCAGATCGCGAGACAGGCAAAGGTTCGCGGAACAGACGAGAACTTCGCCGTTGTATTTGCCGCTATGGGTATTACCTTCGAGGAGTCCAACTTCTTTATTAACAGCTTTAAGGAGACAGGTGCCATTGACCGTACCGTTCTCTTTATCAACCTGGCAAATGACCCGGCCGTAGAGCGTATTGCCACGCCTCGTATGGCTCTGCTGTCTGAAGCGTACAAAAGTTCCCGTTCCGCAGAACTTCTT
>CAQNVT010000195.1 GCA_948844705.1 uncultured Dorea sp. | reverse complement strand
CCTTCGGTCTTATGAATGACACGGAGCATGCGGTGGAATTTTTTATTACAATCTGATCTTTATAACATCCACATCCAGGTCCCACAAAAATTTATCCAGATCCTTAAAGGATAAGAACACCGTCGCCGTATTTTCAAGGGGATGAACGCCCAGGCTCCTGCACCGGCTTAAGTCCTTGTCAATAAAAAATTCCACCGCATGCTCCGTGTCATTCATAAGACCGAAGGGAGATACACTTCCCTGCTTAAGACCAAGATATTTTTCCAGCCTGTCCTCGGATGCAAAGCTGACGTTTCCCGCTCCAAGCTGTCTCCCCAGAGCCTTTAAATCCACCTTCTTGTTCTCCTCGCAGGTGACAAGAAAATGTCTTTTTCCTTTGGAATCCCGCAAAAACAAATTTTTGCACAGAGTCCCCTTTTCCGGCAGCCCAAGCCTGTCCATATCCTCCATGGTATGCACCGGCTCATGCTCTACCACCTCATATTTAATCCCTAACTTATCCAGTGCGTCGTACACGCGCTTTTTCTGATCCTCCATACGTAAAATCTCTCCTTTTTTGTTTTATAGCAAAGCGAAAAGGCTGTCGGCTGCATCCCGATAATCCTTCATCCTCTCCGCCTTTTTTATTCTTTTAAGCTGTTTCTCGCCTCCGGCGAACATTTTTCCCAGGTAACACCAGATCTCCTTCATTTTAAACAGTACATTCTTATCCCCGAAATCAAGCGCCCTGTAATCCTCAAGTATCTGATCATGAAATGCCTTAAGCCTTCCGGCTTCTCTTATATCCCTTCCCTCTATCGCTTCCACAAGCCATGGATCCCCGATGATTCCGCGGCCCAGCATGACCGTCTGAAGCTCCGGGAAGGCTTCCCTGATCCTCCTGTAATCTGATACGCTGAAAATATCTCCGTTATAGCAGAGCGGATTTTTGCTTTCCTTTACCGCCTCCGCAAATGCAGAAAGATTCGGCGCGTTTTTATAGAAATCCCGCTGCACCCTCGGATGAATGATCAGCTCCTTTACCGGATACTTATTATATAGCTTTAAAATGCGCTCGAACTCCTCCGGCGAATCCTTCCCGATCCTCGTCTTAATGGAAATCTCTGCCTCCGCCTCACTGTAGATCCTGTCAAGAAATCGTTCAAGCTCCTCCGGCCTTGCCAGAAATCCCGAACCGCGGTATTTGGACACGACGGTTTTCGACGGGCATCCAAGGTTCAGGTTCACTTCCCTGTAGCCGAACCTCTGAAGCTTCTTTACGGTGAACAAGAACCCTTCCGCATCATTGCTTAAGATCTGCGGCACAAGATATAATCCCTCGTTATGCTCCGGCAGTATCTCATTTATCTCCTTTGTACTGAAGCCCTTTTTCAAATGCGGCACGAGAAAAGGGGTAAAATATTTATCCATAGGCATATAATGCCGGTGATACGCATTCCGGTAAACGCGCGTTGTAATTCCCTCAAGCGGTGCAAGATAATATCTCATATCTTAAGCTTCCTTTGGCTCTTTACGCCTTTTATACAGCCAGTAAACACCGTATGCCGGAATATTCACGCCCTTCGCTTCCATCCTGCTTCCTGTGATCAGGTCCGTATATATACCGTCATCCTCGTTGATCCATGCGGTCTTGTCAAATTCGCTGAAATTAAACAGCGCCACCAGCTTTTCCTCTTTATTCGCCCGGACAATACCCAGGATCGATTTATCCCATGTATCCACCGTCCATACATCGGCATCTCCGCAAAAAAGCTGCTTTTCCTTACGAATATCCTCAAGTCTCTTAAGTCCGTCAAATATTTTCTGCTGCAGTGTTCCCTTCTGCTTCCTCAGCGCTTCCTTTTCCCACAGGAATTTTCCGCGGTGGAGATAACGGGAATCATCCCATTTTTTCGGATCCTTATGATAAGTGTAATCATTTTCCTGACCAATCTCATCGCCGCTGTAGACTACGGGGATTCCCGACTGCACCAGCATATACGCATGGAGCATAAGATCCAGGCTGACCGCCCGCTTAAGCGCCTCGTCATCACGCTCATATGCCGCTTTTTCAATACCGCTTAAGGAAGCCGTCGTTCCGCACAGCCTTGCATCCCCGGATGCCGGATCTGAGTTATAGAGCTCGCCTCTTGCAAAGGACCCCGGATACTGACCGGTAAGGAAATTATTCAGATATCTCTTATGGCTTACCTCACCGATCCCAAACTGCATAAGCCACAGATAGTCAAGTCCCCAGCCGATATCATCATGACAGCGCAGATAATTAAGGAACACATAGTCCTTCGGCAGAGTATTTACCACATTCATCTGCTGCTTTAAGAGCATCGCATCCTTCGTTGCCACACTGTGCCAGGTAGTCGCCATCGTCGTAACATTATATAACATATGGCACTCCGGCTTCTCCACGCTTCCGAAGTACGGGACCACCTTGTCCGGAGCCATGACCACCTCCCCGAGAAGAAGCACGCCCGGACACACGATCTCCGTAATGATACGCATGATACGCACAATATTATGTACCTGCGGAAGATTACGGCAGTTTGTGCCTAGCTGCTTCCAGATATACGGCACCGCATCGATCCGGATGATATCGATCCCCTTATTCACCAGATTCAGCATATTGTAGAT
Organism: uncultured Dorea sp.; assembly: GCA_948844705.1. Taxonomy (GTDB): domain Bacteria; phylum Bacillota; class Clostridia; order Lachnospirales; family Lachnospiraceae; genus CAPEBR01. Next base: position 1,630 of record CAQNVT010000195.1, on the reverse strand, counting down.
CATCTCGTTTAATACGACCGGATTCCAGTAATTCAGATCCCACTGGTACGGATAGAAGGTCGTCATAATAAACTGCTCCATATCCGGAAGCCAGGAGAAATTCCCCGGCGCCGTCGTCGGAAAGACCTCCGGCATCGTCCTCTCAAATTGTGCCGGGATATCATAATTATCGTAAAAATAATATCTGCTCTTATATTCCGGATCCCCCTGCCTTGCCCTTTTCGCCCACTCATGGTCCTCGGAGGTATGGTTCATAACAAAATCAAGACAGATGCTGATACCCCTCTTGTGGCACTCCCCCGCAAGCTCCTCCAGATCCTCCATAGTCCCGAGCTCCGGCTTCACCTTACGGAAATCCGCAACTGCGTATCCGCCGTCGCTTCTTCCCTCGGGCGAGTCAAGAAGCGGCATCAGATGAAGATAATTCACATTACATTCTTCTATATAATCTAATTTCTTACGGACCCCTTTAAGATCCCCGGCAAAAGCATCCACATACATCATCATGCCCAGCATCTGATTGCCCTTATACCAGTCCGGGTGCCTTTCTCTGTCCCGGTCCATCTCTTTTAATTCTGTACCTCTCTCCTTATACCACCGGAACATCTCGTCGCACAGGCTCTCAAACATATCCGTACGGCCGCTGTACAGCTCATGATACAGCCATTTGAACTCATCATAATATTTTAAAAAACGGTCTTTGTACTCCTTATTATAAGCTTCAATAGGAATTTGCATAGAACGTCTCCTCCTGTAACATATTCTCTGATTATTTTACCACTTTCCGGCCATCATCTCAAGATAAACACTCTAATCTCCGATAATCTTGATCAGCACCCTTTTATCTCTTTTTCCGTCAAATTCAAAATAAAAAATCTGTTCCCATGTGCCAAAATCCAGCCTGCCCTCCGTGACCGCCACAACGGTCTCGCGGCCCATGATCGTCCTCTTTAAGTGTGCATCCGCATTGTCCTCAAAGCCGTTATGCCTGTATTGACTGTACGGCTTTTCCGGCGCCAGACCCTCCAGCCATTTTTCATAATCCTGATGAAGGCCGCTCTCGTCGTCATTAATAAACACGCTGGCCGTGATATTCATGGCATTTACAAGCACCATTCCTTCCTTTATGCCGCTTTCATTCACCGCCTGCTGCACCTTGTCCGTAATATTGACAAGACCGCGTCTTGTCGGCAGATGAAAATGTAATTCTTTGCGATATGATTTCATAATTCTGTCTCCTGACTTTTAAGATTTCGTCACTATTTTAACATATTTATCCGGAATAATACAGACCTTGTTTTATGAATCCTGTATTGACTTTATGACCCTCCGGTAGTATGCTTAGGCATGACAATTCACCGGAAATTCAGGATAAAAGGATGTGTATATAATGAAAATCTTAAAGCAAACCGGTATTATATTTACGATCTGCTGGCTCAGTATCATCGTCCAGTCCTTTCTGCCCCTGCCGATTCCTGCAAGCGTGATCGGACTTGTTCTTTTGTTTCTGTGCCTGCTCACCGGAATTCTTAAAATCGGACACATACAGGAAAAATCAGATTTTCTCCTGTCAAATATGGCCTTTTTCTTCGTTCCCGCCGTCAAAAGAGATCGGAAGAGCACACGTCTG
>CAQNVT010000194.1 GCA_948844705.1 uncultured Dorea sp. | reverse complement strand
TTCAGCACAGGTCGAAGCATTTACTGCTGAGACCATAAAAGTATGATTCAAGAGTGCAAAATCCCATCGCCGAAGGCGATTTTAAATGGATTTTGCATTGTAACTGTGAAGGTACTGAACAGTTACAAAGAGAATAAGGAAGGAAGGATAAAGGGATGGCATTGTTAACATTTAAGGGTGGAGTCCACCCGGATGACGGTAAGAGCCTGGCAAAAGACAGGGCAATTGCTGAAGTGAAACCGAAGGGCGATCTGGTATATCCTGTTTCACAGCATATCGGAGCCCCCGCCAGTCCGATTGTGGCGGTCGGCGACCGTGTACTTAAGGGACAGAAGATTGCAGAAGCCGGAGGATTTGTGTCGGCGCCTGTCTATGCGTCTGTTTCCGGAACCGTAAAGGCAATTGAGCCGCGTTTTAACCCGACTGGGGCAAAGGTGAACTGTATCGTAGTTGAAAATGACGGGGAGTATGAAGAGGTAACATATCCGGCGGTCAAGCCTCTGGATGAGATGAGCAAAGAAGAAATTTTAAATGCGATCGGAGAGGCCGGTATTGTAGGTATGGGCGGGGCAGGCTTTCCTACGAGGGTGAAGCTGTCTCCGAAGGAACCGGATAAGATCGACTATATTATTGCAAACTGTGCGGAGTGCGAGCCGTATATTACGGCGGATTACCGGCGCATGATGGAAACTCCGGAGGAGCTGGTCGGCGGCATGCGGGCAGTCCTTAAGCTTTTTGACAATGCGAAGGGAATCTTCGGAGTGGAGGACAATAAGCCGGACTGTATTGCAAAGCTAAAGGAGCTTACAAAGGATGAGCCCCGCATGGAGGTGCTTGCACTTAAGACGAAGTATCCTCAGGGAGGTGAACGCCAGCTTATTTATGCTACGACGGGAAGAGCGATCAATTCTGCGATGCTTCCGGCGGATGCGGGCTGTGTGGTTGATAATGTCGAGACGATGATCACGATCAACCGTGCCGTTACGGAAGGGAAGCCTTCCATGGAGCGTGTCGTGACAGTAAGCGGAAATGCGGTAAACGAGCCCGGAAACTTTAAAGTGCCCTTCGGCATCAACCAGGCCGAGCTTGTGGAGGCGGCGGGCGGATTTAAGACCGAGCCCGAAAAGATTATTTCCGGCGGACCTATGATGGGATTTTCCATGTTTACGCTGGATGTGCCGGTGACAAAGACATCTTCATCTATTCTTGGATTCACAAAGGATGAGGTGGCAGAATACGAGCCTACGGCGTGTATTAACTGCGGCAGATGCGTGGATGCCTGTCCCAGCCGTCTGATTCCGTCAAGACTTGCGGATTATGCAGAGCATCATGACGAAGAGACATTTACGAAGCATGAAGGCCTGGAATGTATGGAATGCGGTTCCTGCAGCTACGTATGCCCGGCCAAGAGACCGCTTAAGCAGGCGATCGGCTCCATGAGAAAGATTGCGCTTGCAAACCGAAAGAAAAAATAAAGAAGAGGTGAATAGTGTTGAGTGAGAATAAATTAAAGATGTCGTCTTCACCGCATATACGTTCCAAGACAACCTCCGCGAATATTATGCTTATGGTAACAATAGCGCTCATTCCGGCGGCTGCCTTCGGTGTATATAATTTTAAATTACCGGCGCTTATCATGCTGATCAGCACAACGGTGTCGGCGGTGCTGACAGAGTACGTCTATCAGAAACTGATGCATAAGAAAGTAACGATCAATGATTTCAGTGCGGTTGTAACAGGATTGTTATTAGGCCTTAATATGCCGGCAAGCGCGCCGTGGTGGATGGGTGCGCTGGGAAGCGTGTTCGGTATTCTGATCGTAAAGCAGTTATTCGGAGGCCTGGGACAGAACTTTATGAACCCGGCGCTTGGTGCGAGATGCTTCCTTCTTATCTCCTTTACGGGACAGATGACAACCTTTATATATGACGGCGTGTCAGGCCCTACACCGCTTGCGCAGTTAAAGAGCGGAGAGGCTGTAGATACCATGAGTATGCTGATCGGAAGGATTCCGGGCACGATCGGAGAGACCTCGGTGTTTGCGATCATTATCGGAGCGATTTTCCTGATTCTTATGGGAGTGATCGATCTTCGGATTCCGGGTACATACATTGTTACATTTGCGATTTTTGTCGGGATCTTCGGACATTTCCAGAATCCGAATGTCGGATTCTTTGACCCGCAGTATATTACCGCACATCTGTGCGGAGGCGGAATCATGCTGGGAGCATGGTTTATGGCAACGGATTATGTCACATCCCCGATCACAAAGACAGGACAGCTGGTATACGGTGTACTTCTCGGTATCCTGACCGGACTTTTCCGTCTGTTCGGCGGTTCGGCAGAGGGCGTGTCCTATGCGATCATCATCAGTAACCTGTTAGTTCCGTTAATTGAAAGGGTTACTCTCCCGAAGCCATTTGGTAAAGGAGGCGAAAAATAATGAATAAAATTATAAAAAACACGATCATTCTTACAGTCATTACGCTTGTGGCAGGACTCGGATTAGGGTTGGTATACGAGATCACAAAGGAACCGATTGCCCAGGCGCAGGAGACTGCAAAAAAGGAAGCATGGCAGGCCGTATTTCCGGAGGCAGACCTTGGAAGCTTCGAGGCGGTCGAGGTAGACGAGGCCGCAGCGGATCAGGTGATTGCGGATCTCGGGATCAAGGGCTCCATTGATGAGGTATGCAAGGTCGGTGAGGACGGATATGTCATTACCACAACAGACAAGGAGGGCTACGGCGGCGATATCCAGATCACTGTGGGAATCACTGCCGACGGTACGGTAAACGGCGTCTCCATTCTTTCCATCAGCGAGACGGCCGGCCTTGGTATGAGAGCCACGGAGCCGTCCTTCTATGAACAGTATCAGGGTAAGCAGGCCGAGAAGTTCGTTGTGTCAAAGGACGGCGGCGACGGTGAGCCGATCGATGCCCTGAGCGGAGCAACTATCACTTCAAGGGCGGTGACCGGAGCGGTCAACGCGGCTCTTGGTTATTATCAGAATGTATTTATGTAAAGGGAGGGAGTTAAGATGAATGGATGTACTGAAAGAGTATATAACGGTCTGATCAAAGAAAATCCTACCTTCGTTCTGATGTTAGGTATGTGTCCGACCCTGGCGGTAACGACATCCGCCGTCAACGGTGTAGGTATGGGACTTTCGACGACAGTCGTGCTTGTGCTGTCGAACATGCTGATCTCCATGCTGCGTAAAATCATCCCGGATTCTGTGAGAATGCCGGCGTTCATCGTAGTTGTGGCATCCTTTGTAACGATTGTACAGTTCCTTCTGGAAGGATTTGTTCCGAGTCTTTATGATGCGCTGGGACTGTATATTCCGCTGATCGTAGTAAACTGTATCATCCTTGGACGTGCCGAGAGCTATGCGTCTAAGAATCCGGTCGTATTGTCGATCTTTGACGGTATCGGCATGGGGCTTGGATTTACGGTAGGACTTACGGCGATCGGTCTTGTGCGTGAGCTTATCGGCTCCGGAAAGATCTTCGGCTATCAGCTTCTTCCGCTGGCAGATACGGCTACAGGACAGGCAGGCTATGTGCCGGTAACGATTTTTATTCTTGCACCGGGCGCGTTCCTTGTGCTTGCGGGCCTTACGGCGCTGCAGAACAAGGTGAAGAACAATGCGGCGAAGAAGGGCAGGAAGGTAGCAGAGGCTTCCGGCTGCGGCGAGGGATGTGCATCCTGCGCAGGCTGCGGCGGCAAGGTGTTCCCGACCGGGAATGAAGAAGAATAGGAGGAGTACATAGATGAAGGAATTATTGATTATCGCCATTGGTTCAGCGATTGTAAATAACGTTGTACTCAGCCAGTTTTTGGGAATTTGTCCGTTCCTTGGCGTTTCTAAAAAGGTAGAGACAGCTTCTGTGGATATTTGCGGGAATCGTGGCGACGT
>CAQNVT010000193.1 GCA_948844705.1 uncultured Dorea sp. | reverse complement strand
TTTTCATCGTATATTACCTTGAAGTCTGCTTTTGTAATTAAATCAGCTTCCACTTACTTCTCATCCTTCGCTTCCTTTAGACTATTACAACAAAGACCTCTACAACCCCTGATACGTATCCCGCCGGACGAGCCGCTGTAGCGAAGCTCATCATTTTTTGCCTGTGCGCCGAAATACTGATGCCGGCGCTCTGCATCCGGCATATTCTTTTTTACCGGGCAGACCGAAGCGCAGCGCCCGCACCTGTCGCACAGCCTGCCGTTTACATGCGGATAAAAAAATCCTTCTCTGTCCTTCGCCATACAGACAGCATCTGCATGGCAGGCATCCACGCATGCACCGCATCCGCAGCACGCGCTCTTTTCTTCATATAACCTCATGACAAATTCTCCATTAAAAATGCCGCCGATCGTTTAATATTTTCCTCTGTTTTTTCTCTTACCGTCTTCCAGTCAACATAAGCGTCTATATCCGCCTGAACACCCTCCTGATACAGCCTGTCTTCCAGGTCGTGGAGCTTTAAAATATTCCGTATCCTTGCTCCTAAGCTGCTGTGTAAAAATATCAGGAATTTCTTTTCAAAGATAATGCCAAATGCAGTCATGTGAAATGAATTTGTCACCACATAATCTGCTTTATGGATATATCCTAAAAACTCAGAGGGACCGGCGGTATAGTCAACCTCAAATCCCTTTTCCGTTACTCCGCCTGTGTTTATCCTTAATTCGACAACCGGAAGTCCCGTATCCTGTGACAGCTTTTTTGCATAATCAATGATCTTCTGATCCCGTTCTGTCATATGAACAAGAATATATCCCTCTCTGTCCGGCAGCTTTTCTGCTGCCTCCCATTCCATTTTACTTAAAAAGAACACCGGATCAAGCACCGCGGTGACGTTACCCTTATAGTATTTCTTTACATAAGGGATTGCCGCCTCCTCTCTGACCGAAACCGAATCTATATTATTTAACAGCTCTGAAAATTCCTGATTGTACCTCTCTGCCAGGGAAGCGCCTCCGAGACTGGCCGCATAGGCGATCACCTTTTCCTTCCTTTTATTTTCAAATGCGCCGAAATAAGCTACTCTCAGCCCGCATGTAATATCCGGATTCCAGATCTGGTCACTTCCTACTATATAATAACGATAAGAAAGAGACTTAAGCTGTCTTTGAAAAAGACGTTTTTTCTGCCCTGCTCTGATCAGGTATTTCCTCCGGAACGCCTTCATATTATTTCTCAGAATAAAAAAATCTCTCCCCATCCTCCTGTGGGACTCCCAGCCGCTCCTTGCAAAACGCAGCCATTTCTGCACTCCCCCGATCGGAATATAAGGAATCCACCAGTGTCTCCCTGTCATAAAAGGCGGCTCATAACGGACAATATCCGTCTCTATGCCCTTACCGCACAGATATTTCTTAAGACCGTATGCCTGCAGCATCGCCCCGTAATTATCCGAACAATGAAAGGTTATGATTCCAACATAAGCTTTATCCCTTCCGCTCATCTGCCTCCTCCTTTTTCAACAGCCTTTTACATAAATCTACAGAAATCCATATCATTTTCCATAAAAGCATCCACAATACCTGCCCGCACCAGATCACCTTCCACTTCATCTGGCCGCATATCCATCTGAATATCCAGCGCTTAGACCATATTTTCATCCTCCACTGCCTGAGCTTCAATATAAAAGGAAAAACGCGATACAGCGGATAACAGTAAAACATACAAAAAAACTCAAACCTTCTTATCCTGTCCACCTTAGAAAATATCCTTCTCTTCCGCTCTGCATCTGCCCTTTCTCTCGTATATGCCATAAGCTCCGGGTCCGAATTCTGCATTCCGGCCTCATACCACTGCATAAGAGCGCTTAGAATTGCATTTTCCCAATATACGGCGTTCCAGATCCTTTTATATTTTATCTCCTGATCACAGATCCTGCGCTCGGCAGCATATCTGCTCCGGCAGGCTTCGACAGAAAATACGGCTGCTGCCCCGCCCCCATGCTTCCGATAATAATACCATGCATGGCTAAGTACAACCACGTCTGCTCCGGCAGCCAGCAGCCGGTACATAAATAACGTGTCCTCGCCATGAGTCAGTCTCTCATCAAATTCTATATTTTCCGTAATCTCGCGGAGTATCATTTTTCCGCCGATTCCAAAAAGCGCCGTATCAGAGTTTGCAAAGACGCGGCAGTCAACCGCCTTCTCACTTTCCAGATATATAAAATCATCCGGGGCTTCCGCAGCATGCACACTTTCACTGTCCAGGCTCACAGGCATCCGGTCTTCCACACGGTAACGTCTTTCCGTAGCTATCACTGCGCCACTTTCTTCCAACAGCTTATACAGAGTCTCTATAAGCCGCGGATGTATGGCATCATCACTGTCCAGAAAGAACAAATACTTTCCCTTCGCCTCCCGGATCCCTGCGTTTCTTGCAGCAGATACTCCCTTATGCAGATTTTCAATCACCCTCATCCGGCTATCCGTTTTGCACATCTCCCGGCAGATCTCCTTACTTCCGTCTGAAGATCCATCATCAATAAAAAGCAATTCGAAATGAGAACAGGTCTGTGTCTGCACAGAGTTTACACAGTCGGAAATATACTTTGCCGAGTTATATACCGGAACAATGATTGATATCAGATCCTCCATGTCCTGCTCCCTGCCTCCCGTTTCATCATCCAAAGCCTCCTTACCGTCGGAAAATAAGTACATCCCCAGAACAAGAGGTAAAATAATATTTTCCGGCCCGCGGAAAGCTTTTTAAATAATGGCTGCTTTTGTTCTTCAGACATCATTCTTTTCATAACACGGCTGTTCTGTACGTCTTTTTTATTTTTTGCCAGCAGATATTCCGTGAGGATCTTCCATACAAGACGGCATTCCCATTCCTCCGCCCAGAAAGACTGACCTCTTTGAGCTTCACTGTCTCTTATAATCCTTATCGCCTTAAAATTCTGTCCACCCGCACTGCCCTCCGCAAGATATGTCACACTCTCCGGATGCTTTCTGTAATAATACCATTCCTTATCCAGATAAGCCATCCGCATGCCTTTCCGTACAAGATAATATAAAAACACGGTATCCTCGCCGTACACAAGGTCTCTGTCAAACCGCTGCACCCCTATAAAATCCCGGCGCAGCATTTTCCCTCCGATACATGACAGCTGTTTTAAATGCTTTATATGGAACCATTCCTCCGCGTCGGATTTCTTTCCGATTTCCCAACCGCATTTTCCCTTAACCTCATTCAGCCGCGGATATTCCGTATAATCGCAAAATACTGCGTCGAACGCGTATGCCTCAGCCTGATCCTGAAGCTCCTCAAGAAGCTTCGGATGAATCCTGTCGTCACTGTCCAGAAAGAACAGATATTTCCCCCTTGCTTCCTCTATTCCCGTGTTTCTCGCCGCCGACACCCCTGAATGCTTTCCCGTGATCAGGCGGATCCTCGGATCCTCTCTGCACATGGCTTTACAGATCTCCTTCGACTTATCCCTCGACCCGTCGTCTATAAGTAGAATCTCCATATATGTAAAGGACTGCGCCAGAACAGATTCTACACATTCTCTGATATACCTTTCCGAATTATAGACCGGAATAATGACCGAGATCATAGCACGCGTCTTGTCAAAACAATCTTTCCCACTCATCCAGTATCCCTTCTTTATCAAACCGTTCTACAGAGCTCTTCGCCCTGGCTCCCATTCTCTTTCTAAGCTCCGGATCCTTCATCAACAGCTCCATCCTGTCTGCAAAGATTCTTACATCCCCCGGCTTTACAAGGAATCCGGTCTCACCGTCCCTGATGATCTCCCCCGGGCCTGCCATGCAGTTATAGGCCACTGCGGGAAGGGAAAAATACATTGCCTCGGTCAGCGCCATCCCGAAGCCCTCACTCCGTGAGGGAAGCACGAAAAATGAAGCGCTTCTATAACAGTCCTCCATATCGGAAACTCTGCCGGCAAACGTAAGCCTTTTAAGCCCGGCTTTTTCCGCCTGCTTCTTAAGACTTTTTTCATCCTTCCCTTCACCGGCGATAACTACCTGCCATTCCGGATATTTTTTCTCCAGCAGGCTCCAGCTTCGGATCAACAGGTCGAACCCTTTCACTTTCGTAAGCCTTCCGGCGGCAAATATAGTCCGGGAATCCCGGGCGGACGGACACTCCGTGTCCGACAAGGGATATGTAAGCGGATTATAGATGCGGCTTACTTTGCACCGGGGCTTCTGCTTCCTCTCATAGCATCTTTTATCCGCATCCGTTAAAACCACCAGCCGGTCCGCATGCCTGGCCGCGATTTTTCTTACCGCCTTCCTTAACAGCCGGTTTTTCCGGAAATGATGATAATAATTAAAATGCTCCCACGAAATCCAGCGCATATCGGAAAACCGCCGCTTTAAAAAGACAGAATAGCAGCCCAGGATAATATCCACATCGATCAGTACATCCGGCCTTTCATATCTTAAAACTGCTGTCAGATAATGGAGCGTTCCCATGATGCTCCTTTTCTTCTGTTCCTTTTCCGCCCAGTATATTTTAATATCCTGATCCAGCGGAAAAAAGGATGCCCGTCCGCCCCAGAGACTGATGACAAACACCGGATATCCTCTTGCTGCCAGACCGTTTGCTATAACGGAAAGAACTCTTTCCGTCCCGCCGGACTGGGTGAGATCTCCGCAGAAAAATACTATTTTCCTATCCTTACTGAATGCTGATTTTTCCGATACAATACCCATACTGCTCCACATCTTCCTCATTCCCAAACAAAATAATGTCTCCCGTATCTGCGTCTGTCATGGAAAAATATACCGAATACTCCCTTTCCACAAGCTCACTGCACGGAATATCTGCAGATAGCAGCAGTGTATTTTCTGATTCATTTCCTCCTGACAGAACAGAAGGTGACTGCTCCACCGGATAGACAAGAGGCTTATCCTCCTTTTCATTATAAAATATCATCCGAAGCTTCGCCTCTTTATAAACCGGCGCAAAGCCGACATTTTTCAAGGTGACCGCCGCAGTTACGGTATCTCCTTCCGCTTTATATTCAAGACCTGCCTCTGTAATGACCAGACGGTATCCAAGATGCCTCTCTATATAGGTCATTCCGTCCATGCCGTCAAAGCAGCCCTCCTCCTCTGTCACTGTCTCACTCCATTTCTTCATAACCGCCTGATCATAAGCCTCATTCAGGTAGGTTACATGCATCGTCTTAAGATCCTTTACCGCATTCTCCAGATCATTATAGACGTTATCGTTAATAACCTCTCCCCCATTAGGCACTCTTCGGCACAGCTCATTCTGGAACTTTAGCTCCTCTTCCCTGCCGCGTCGGGGAAACGGAGCGGTATCCGTATCCTCCTCTGTGCTGTAGGTGCCGTAGTCGCTCTCATTTCCAAGCATTCCGTCATTAAAAAGCCCGAGCCTTGCGCCAAGCGGATGCTCCTTCGTGTCTTCTTCGGCAGGCGACTGTGATCTGAGAATCCTCCGCCACTGGGCCGGCATACGCACGGCCAGATAGGCCGACTCGTCTGTCACGCCGGCAAGCCGCTCTGCAAGCATCCTTAAGTCCTCGTCGGAGTTATACCTCGTGCCGTTCATCTCCCCCCAATTTCCGGTAAAGAGCCCCTGCAGGCTGAAGATCTGCCTGCTGTGAGCGCGCAGTATATCGGACAGCTGATCCATGTGCTCTAAGATAATCTCTATATTTTCCGGCTCATGCCGTTCATTTTCACCGTCACCGTCGTACGTGAACCGGACGACAAGCTGCTTATCCAGAGTCCCAAGCGCATCAAACAGCGCCTCGATATTCGCAAGTCCCTTTTCCGTGATCGCTCCCTGACGGTAAGTCTGAAGACAGATCTGAATCAGGGTAAGCTTTGTGTCCGTATCATGCACATACTGCTCGGAGATGAGCCTGGGATAATCCTCCTCCTCATCCGTGATCATAAAGCTGTACAGCTGATAAAATCCCCGATTGGGATTCCTAAGCTCCCGGGCCGATTCCGTAAATGTGTAATTTTCTATCTCTATTTTTCTCTCATGTATATGCATCAAATACATCCCAAGCGCGAGCATCATCAGTATCACTGCCGCACAGATACAGAGTCTTTTTCGCATTTTCTGTCTTCGCGTCATTTTAATTTATCCCCAGATCATATTGTAAATTATCATCCTGTCTGAAATAATAGCAGACAAAGTCCTCATCCTCATAATACACCTTCATATCCTGCGGATGAAGCTCCTTAAAGCGTTCGCACCATTCATATGCCTTCGATTCCATAATCGTACGGTTTTCAAGTCTTGTATAGGAAAGCCACGCATTTCCGTAATCGATCAGGGGCTTTTCTGCCTCTTCCTTCGCGACCTGGGAGGCCAGAAGCTCCGGAGCCTGCGTCGCTCCTGTATCCGGATATTTTTTAGAATATTTGTCCCAATAAATATCCTTATATTTCTCCCGGGCAAGCCAGGACGGCCCCTCGAAAAAGTACGCCTGAGCATATAAGATCGGCTTTTTTTCAACATAAATAAACACATATTCCGGCGTAAGGGTATAGCCCTCCTGCTCCGTATTCTGCACAAACCTTAAGAGCTCCTCGTGCCACCCGTATTTGATCACGGGATACAGCTCATCCGTGGGCGCCACAACGACATAGCTCTTTTCCGGAAATGAATCTATGATCGAACTCGTCACCTCTACCGTCCCGTTATACCTCGTAAGCTCATAAAACAGATATCCGTGAAAATGTCCGGTAAGCACCGTCAGTACATAGATACCCGCAGCGCCGACGGCGGAACAAATACTCAGAACCCTGTCACCGTAAAAATGTACGAGTATGGAAAACAGGATATCCGCCGGAATCATCAGCACGGCAAGAATCATCATATGCCCGGACATGCAGAACCTGGAATCCGAAATGATCTCCGGGAGCCCGATATGAGGCGCCGCATAGGTCAGCATAAATAAAAATGTGAATAAAAGCAGCGGCGGATACCCTCCGCATACCTCGCACACAGGCTTCCATAACCGTTTCTTTGCAAGCGCACAAAGTAGGACAGAAGCCAATGTTACGCAGAGGATCAAATTTGCCCGGGCCGTTCCGTAAAGCGCCGCATAGCCCTTGGTATAGATTTCTTTCAGCACATTGACCGGTACGGCAGACACTGCCTGCTCCTTTTTAGGAAGAACCTGCGCGTCTTCGCCGCCGGCATTCTCCAGCTCTCTTGTGGATTCCCCATCCATAGAATTGATCGCCCAGTTTATAGAATAATTAAAGGGTATCCCCGACGCAAGGCCGCCCGCCAGAGGAAGGACGGCGATCAGGCCGCCGCACAGGACAGAAGCCGCAAGCGGAATAAAATACTCCTTTGAAAAAAGTCTCTTAGCCATAAACACGGCAAACGCCGCACATACGATAAACGCCATGATCGTCGTATAAAAATGTATCACAACCGACGCCGCAAATGACATCAGAAATAAAAACAGATTCTCATCCCAGCAATATCTGGAGGTCCCGTTCTTTCTCTTGATCTGACGCGCATTTTTCAAATAACGCACTAAAAACAAAGCGCACAAAAACTGCGTATGAAGACCAAACTCCAGCGGCAGCGTGATCTGAAGGCGGAACATGCTGTACACCTGGTCTGCACTCACAACATCGAGCGTCAGAAACAGCGCCAGTACAAAAAGCGGCGTATATTTCCAGTGGAAAATCTCTTTCATAAGGAGATATGCACTGATCAAAAATACCGTCACATGGATTCCCTGCAAAAACAGAAGACTGCTGTATACCCGGATCCCGAACAGCGCGTCCAGACAATAGATAAAGCAGTGCATCGCCTCAGGATATACTCCTGCAGAAAATATTTTCCCTTCCATTAACCCGTAGATCCATTCATGGTGAATATACAGATCACCGAAACCGTAGGAGGGTGTCTGAAATGCACCGTAGGAAAAATACATCATCCCGAATATCAGAAGAATCCCGAGAACCGCATATTCTATACCGCATCCGGCAATTGACCAGAAGCACTCCTTTACCCGGAAAACAATGCTCCGCCACGGCCGTATTCTCTTCCCCGCTCTTTTTTCCTTCCCATAAGCCAATATTATTTTCCGCAGCAAAGCAGCAAAAAATACACCATAAAATAAAGCTGCCGTGATCCGCGGATCAAGGATATGAAATAATCCCAGTATAAGAACAACTGTATTTACGATCACGACCTGTACGGTGACGCAGAAGCTAAAGCGATAGGTTCTGCACTTTTCCCTTAAATAACCGCCAAACACAACAGAGGGCCACAAAAACATAAAAAACAGATACCCGCAGAATACCTTCCCATATTCAATTGCCCAATACCCTGTATCCATGTAATCATCTCCTCTGCTCTAACTGCTTTTCCTCTCTTCAAATACTCCCAGCAGTACCTTATCCTCCGCGCCCTCATTGGCAAGACGGATAATCCTGCCGTCTCTCTTCCGTCTTATCTGAAAATAAATCCGGCATCCGGATAGCTGCTCCGCCGGCCGGGGCAAGGAAATTTCTAAACGGACCTTACTGCCGCTTTTCCACCGGCGCACATCTGTTTCCGCAGATATGCAGTCAGGCTGTCCGCCGTCATTTTCTATTATCAGGAAGCAGTCCGCCTCTTCATACAGACTTGCAAAGCCGCAGTTCTCAGTCGTGATCCTTATAGAACGGCCGCAAGTGAGCTCTGCATCCCGGATCACAAACCGGTAACCCAGATGCCGTCCGATATATTCATATCCGCTCACATCCTTCCAGCACCCGCTCCGTGTAACCCGCTCCTCTTTCCAGTGTTCCAGCTGTCTTTCATCATAGGTACTGTTAAGATAGGTGATATGCATTTTCCGCATATCCTCGGCCGCCTCAAGAAAGCCCGCTGGCCTTTCACCCGCCACGGCCTCTCCGCCGTTCGGCGTATGCCCCAGCGTTTTATCCTGCCACTCAAGCTCTTCCTCTCTTGTACCCTTCCGGTACGTCCCAAGATCTGTATCCGACCCAAACATTCCGTCGTTAAAAAGTCCCAGTCTCTCCTTCATCATGATGCCCCGGTACTGCTCCGGCGTCCGCACCGCCAGATAACAGCTTCCTTTAACCGCCGCATTAAGGCTTCGAATCAACTCTGATATATCGGAAACAGCAAGAAATTTAGAATGGTGCATCTCTCCCCAGCTCCCGGCAAAAATACCCTGGAGCACCAGAATATCCCCGGAAAACTCACAGATCACCTTTCCCAGCTGCTCCATATGCTTTTTTATCACAGAGAGATTCGCGGGCTCCCGTTCCATACCCTTCCCTTCATCGTCATAGACAAAGCGGACGATCATCTGCTTTTCTTCTGCACGGAACAGACCGAAGATCTGTCTGACGGCCTCAAGCGCCTCATCCGGTATTTCACAGGACCGGAATGCACATATATTAATACGCAGCAATGCCAGCTGCTCCTTCTCTCCCGTCACCCGAAGGCAGACCTTCGTTTCTTCAAGAGATATCTCCCCCGAAGCCGGTATCACGAACGGATAGAGATGATACCATCCGCAGCCCGGATTGTATAATTCCTCGCTGCTCTCCTTAAGCTCCGCCCTCTGAAAATGTATTTCTTCCCTTCCCTTTTCTAACAGCCGTGTCCGGATGACCACTGCCGGAATGTCAAAAAACATCCGGCACATATACCAAAAGGCTGAAAATCCCTTATGCATGCTCTCTCCGTCTGCCCGCGCATGCATCACGGCCGGAAGCTCCGCAATATAAAATCCAAGCTGCAGCATCTGGATCACGATATTTGCATCCGGATATTTATCATCAAAGTTCCGATAATCCGCATAAAAAGAAAATGCTCTCCGGTTAAGCCCCTGAAGCCCCGTAGTCGGATCCGCGATTCTCCTTCCGGTCACGATTCGGATCACAAGCCGGAACCACGCATAGGCAGCCTTTTTTAACATTCCTACCCGAAATTCGGGGCTTCCCTCCATAAACCTGGATGCCAGTACGATATCCGGGAAATGACCTTCCCCGTCCGGCTCCCGAAGCCTTCTGTAGATCACGGGAATATTGCATACGTCATGCTGGCCGTCCGCATCTAACTGGATCACAAACTTGTAATCCCCGCGGAGCGCATACCTGTAGCCCAGCCGCAGCGAATTCCCGTAACCCGATCGGCGTATGTTTCTGACCGGCATATAATGCGCCTCTTTTACCGCCTTCCCCGTGCCGTCCGCCGAAGCGTCGTCTATCACAAGAATATCCGCAATATCATCTATTTTCTGCTCTTTAAGCTGATCTAACACCTTATGTATATTTTCTGCTTCGTTATACGCCGGTATAATAACCAGCAGTTCCTTCTGTTTTTTCATAGTCCTTATTCAAGCAGCTCCTGTAATATCTGTACCTGGCTTCCCGGCACTTTTCTTGTCCCTGCTGCACGTCCAAGCTCCGCCCGCTTTTTCTCATCCTCAATAAGCCTTATAATGCTGTCCGAAATACCGACCGGGTCAGGCGCGCAAAGTATGCCGTCCCATCCATCCGTAATCTCCGCACTGTCGCCGCTGCAATCTGTAACGATCACCGCACAGCCTGATGTCTGCGCTTCCAAAATAGCAATGCCTCTTCCTTCAAAACGCGACGTCTGTACATAGATATCCGTCTGTACATAATATGGATAAGGATTTTCGGACGCTCCCAGGAGCAGAAAATTATCCTTAAGGCCAAGCGCTGCAATCTTTTTTTCCAGATATTCTCTCTGATCGCCTTCTCCCAGCACATACCATTTTGCCTTATAGCCGGATTCCAGAACAAGCTTCATAGCCTCCACAGCAATATCATAGCCTTTCGGATAAACAAGTCTTCCCACAGACAGTATCCGGATCCCGTCAAAGGAATCTGCAAAGCCCCCCGGTTCCTTTGCACGGCGCCTGATTGTCTCCTGATCAACAGGACTATGGAAAATGGCAACCCTTTCCGCGTATTCCGGGTAAAATCTCTGAAATCCTTCCTTTACCTTGCCGGAAACCGCAAAAATCCGTTCATACTGCTCCCAGCACGCACGGTCCATATCTCTTGTATATCCTGCATTCTCATAATCTGTATGTATAAATGCCGCCTTTCTGCGCGCCCTTACATGATCTGCCACATAGTAGGCAGAGCCTCCCTCAAGCCACGCAGCCGCCAGGTCAAACTCTGTTTCGAGCCGGACGGCCCCGTCCGAGAGCGTACGCCAGAACAACTTGCTCAGGTCAAGCCTACGGTTTCCTGTCATGCTTCTTAAGCTCTTAAGCATACCGCAAAGCTTCTTACACCATCCTCCGTTATTCCAGAAAGCCTTAAGAACGGTTCCTGCCATCTTCCGCCTTCCCTCTTTTGTCAGAACAGATAAACGGCTGTACGACTGATTCAGCACCTTTACATAAGGAGGCAGATTCTTTATCATCTCCCCCTGCCCCATCAGCACGTAAAGAAAAATGTCATACTCCGCGCCGTCAAGCTCCTTAAGAAGCTCCAGAAGTGCCGTCTCCGCACCTGCCCGCCCCATGGTATTGATTACAAAAAGGAGCCGTTTCCTCCCGCTCTCTCTTAACATCAGGGACAGCTCAAGAGCCTGTTCCTGCCTGCTTACGATTACTCCTGAAATCGGAATACTGATCATAAATCCGGCGGCAGGCAGGATAACACCAAAAGCCAGGAATACGCTTTCCCCTGCCGCCATTTTTTCCATGGCCCCTGCAGATAAGAAAAACACTGCTCCCGCTATGAGAAGAAGCATCCCCCATATCCCCCAGAAGGCCGCAAGGTCCACCGTTAACTTTCTCGCGGCCCGCAGACAGACTGAAACCAGTATAATTACAATTCCCGCAGTCAGTAGCATAGCTTTCATTGCCTATCCTATTTCCTCTTCTTTATTTTCGTCTGCTCTTTTATAGACCAGGCCGGACGGCTTCGGACCCTTCGCCTGCTTCACCATGAAGCCCTGACAGAAAACATGAGTATCCAGATTCCTTTCAATCCAGCGAAGCCTCGCATATGCCACGCTCCATCCTACGAAGGAGCCGATCACAAGACCCATACCGTGCCAGATCTCTGCCATATCCATAACGGCTATGCTGCCTGAAAGCGTAACCACAAAGAAGCTTAAAACCGTCAGTATCGCTCCCGGAAGGTCATTAAAATAATATAAAAACAAAAGCGCCGCATACATCAGAAACAGAATAAAATATCCTGCTGCCAGACACGGATACATCCGCATTACCATTCCCGCAAACCCGTACTGCGGCAGGAACACGACACAGAGCAGGTAGATCACGACCGATATGATAAACTGCACACGGACAAGATTCATCAGCTCGTTTCCAAGCTGACGGAACATTCTGCTTTTTGTATTCTCGATATCGATCTTCTTTCCTCCGATGACCGCCTCCGAATAAAGCTTATATTTCCCGCGGAAATGCATTTCCATATGCGTAACGAAGATAACGGTCGCCGATATATTCGTAAACATGGCAAGACACGTTGCCATATCATAGGACTGGTTAAACACGAAGGTGTCTGCAACGATCCTTCTCGTATCATCTGTCCAGAACACAAAATTATGTATATACAGGCCAAAGGTATAAAAGAAATTCGTAACTACCAGATGCCACCATTTCCTGAAATACCGGAGCACAGGCATATACCTGTTACTGTTTTTTACAAAATATCTCTTTATGGCCGTAAATTCCAGCACCGCGATCAAAAAGAAGCCCGTCATGAGAGAAAAGAGCATGCTCTCCGGAACCTCCCACTTGAACCGGAACCGAAGAAGCCATGCAAGCCCGAAGGCCGCCGCCATTCCGATCAGAAAGAAAATGGAGATCTTCTCATAATCCTTACAGATGGAGAGATAGATCATGGAATAAAACACCAGTATCATAGAGAGATAGGTACAAAAACTTACAAATACATAAAAGACGCCTACTCCGCCCACAAAATGCTCCCACAGGCAAAACGGAATCCCCAGAAGACATCCCGGTATCATCGTGATCAGAAGTCCCAGATAATAGCAGGGAAGGATATCCTGATACCTCTCCTCGTAGATCGCATCCTGCATATATTTGGACAGCACCGCATTAAACGGCGAAACTACCAGAAGCGCAAAGATAAAAACGTACAGTATCGTACAGGAAAACAGCTCCTTTTCAAGATAAGGCACCCCTCCAAGTCCCAGCGCCCTTCCCATAAGAAGGATCCCAATGATGACCATAAGGACAGGAGCTATCGTAATAACAATACTATAGGTAAAGCCGGCAATATCTGCCGCTATGGATTTTTTCTCAAAGAAACGATTTAATTTAACGCCTACGCCTGCCATTATTCTGCCTCCTCTCCCAACTCGTTATAAACCTTCTGGTATGCCTCCTGCATATGTACAAACTGATAGCCGGATGTCACTCTCCGGTATCCGTTTTCACCCATCTGAAGACGCAGCTTTTCATCCCCCGAGAGCTTAAGCATCGCACCGGCGATCTCCTCCACATGCATGATGCGTGTAACGATACCTGCCGCACCGTAATCGTCATTTTCTCCAAGTATCAGACCCCGGCAGTTTCCCACATCCGTAGCAATCACGGGCCTGTGCGCCGCAAAGCTCTCAAGGATCGTAAGCGGCTGTCCCTCGCTGATGCTGGTAAGGATCGTCATATCCATCCTCCCATAATATTCCGTTACATCCACTCTTCCGGTAAATTCTACATCTGATATCCCCATGATGTGAACCAGCTCAAAGCAATCCTTCGCATATTCCTCCTCTTCCTCCCAGGAGCCCATGATCCAGAGCTTAAGCGCCGGATTTTTCTCCCTGGCGAATCCAAATGCCTGGATCAGCGTCATGATATCCTTGATCGGCGTAACACGGAGTACTGCGCCGATGTTGATCCTTCCTTCATCTTCCTCGGTACGTCCCGGTATATCCTGAAATTTCTCCACACGTATACCGTTCGATATGATCCTGGTCTTCCCGGCCGGACACCCAAGCTCCGTCTGAAGCTCTCTCGCATGCTCGTACAGGCTGGTAACCATATCGGCCCTTCCGTACGCAAGCGTCGACATCTTTCCAAACTGCTCGATCCATATATTTTTGTAGATTCCCTGTACCCATTTTGCCTTGATAAGCTCCTCCTCCCGCTCGCGTGTGTACACGCCATGCTCGGAGATAAGAAGGCGGCCTCCATACAGATATTTTGCCATGCTTCCCAGAACTCCCGCATAGCCGGTACATGTGCAGTGGTATATATCCGCTTTCGGAAGCTCCGTCTTAAGAGCAACAAACAATGGCAGATAGATCGAACGCATCATCCACAAGAAATCGACAAATACGGTCTGATTATAACGGAGCTGATAATATTCCGTAACAGCATGCATAAAATCCTCGCCCATCAGTATGTCATTAAGAGATATGCTCTTCTTCTGAAAATAATCAAACAGCGCCTCCCATTTTACCTGCTCTCCGAACATCAGGCTCACCAGAGCCTGATGTTCCTCTCTGTTCATCTTCGCTCTTTTCCGGCTTCTCCTTTTGCTCCAGTCAGAATCATTCAGATATAATTCATGCACCTCCCGCACATTTTCCGGAAGCTCATACGCATATTTCCCCCGCAGGGAACGGTCCGCCACAATAGTCTGAATAATAAACTCCTGCTCCGGACAGGAGCAGATCAGGCTGTGTATCCATTCGGATACTCCGCCTACCACATATGGATAGCACCCTTCTGCTATTATGCAAATTCTCATCTTGTTCCTTCCCTTCCAAAGCCTAAAGCTCAATCATTACCTCTGTATCCTCTGCTTCAATAAGATAAACGCCTTCCTCCAGCATACTGAAGCTTCCGCCCTTTACGCGGCTTACCGTCTCTTCATCCGTTCTCAGGATAAACCATGCCGGTGTCACCGCATCCTCAAGCTCAAGCCGTATTGTATTTCGTTCTCTGCTTTCCCCGTAATCCAGTGCAAGGAAATTACGGATCCTCCGGTCTCCCTCCGACAGCGTCGTCCCGTCAAGCGTATTAAAATTTTTCCAGCAGGATCCCACATTTGCACCGAATTCAGAGACAAGCTTATCCACCTCATCCTGCTCTGTCTCCGGATATGCCGCGCGGCTCATGTCCATTCCCACACTGGTATATCCAAGAGCCGTCTCTATGCATCTCACCCGGAAATCCTCCCGGTATGTATGCCTTACGCCGTCGGAAAGAATGCTCTGCTTTGTAACATAGTCCGACTGATAGCCTATAACCTCACTGTCTCCGTCATAATCCGCGGCAACCGTCCGTATGGACTTAAGCATATCATCATGAAGCGCGGAATCAAGCTCTGATTCCGTAAGCTTCCCCGCATAGAAGGATGTAAATTTATACTCCGGAAGAGCCTCCTCCATAAACCGCTCATCCTCGTCTAATTTCTGTCCGATCGGCGTATCAGAGATACTTTCCCCGGAAAGACCGGCCTCTGCACTCTGCTCCTTCAGACGCTTCATATAGAATTCCAGCTCTGTCTTACTTGGAAAATCGTCCTCCTCGTAGTCATACTGCGGAGTCATCATACAGGTAAGACCAAGCGTATTTCTCCGGTAGACCGATACTACGGACGGCCACGCAATATTCCGGAATACCTCCGGCATGGACTGGCCGTACCGTTCCTCCATGCCCTCTTCATTTTCCGAAGCCGTTCCCGGATAATTAATAACGATCATATTCTGCGCATTTACGATCGGATAGATCTCATAGTCCCTCATCTCGGACGACATTGCAGATAAGATACCCAGCCCTTCGGCTTCTTCCATATATCCGCCGTTTACGGCAAACACACGGGCTTTTTCAAGTCTCCTCTGCCAGATGACCGCCGGATAATCCCCGGCATCCATCTCTTCCTTCGGCATCCCCTGCAGATACACCTTCGTATCCTTTGAAAGTGTATACCAGGGGAATGTAAGCTCCATATCCTGCTTTTCCTGATTCTCTTCTTCGTCCCCCGTCACATAAAAGGCTTCGCCGCCCAGCAGAAACCCGTCATACAGATGGAGTCCCTCTACCGTCGTCTTATCCTCCCTGACCTCCTCAATACCGAGAAAATCTCTTAACTCCTTATTCTCCTTTATCACTGACACCCCGGGAAGCTTACTGAAGATCAGATTGATTCCCTGATCCGTATAGCTCGCCAGACGGTCACATATGTCCTTCTCTTCCCAGTCTATGTGCTCCGCATCTATTACCATGATCTCCGGAGCCGTATCTTTTCCTGCCTTTTCATATTCCTGTACGGTACCGTAGGTATCCATTCCCCGTTTTGTATAATTTACCCAGTTCTTTATAACCCCGCCTGCCGCATCGTCTGCATCTCCGATATAGACAAGCCGCTTCCTTACATCCGCAAAAGTATCCTTCCCATTCTCTGCCTCTGCTTCGTAGGCGCTTTCCCTTCCGGCAAGCTCCCCCTTATTCCGGACATAAGAATTCTTCTCATAACCGTTCCAGCCTTCCAACACAACATTTGTAAACTGAAACAGGAAAAATACGATAAACATTACCACTGTAATTGCAAAATAATTCCTGCGTGATACCATTTTCTTTCTCTCCTCAGCTGAAAATACGGATCATTTCCAGAGTTTCGTTATCAATAACTACTTCTGTCTTCTTCAAATTATCCAGAGTTTGGAAAAATGCCGTCCTGTTTCTTGTCATAAAGTATAATTTTAGTCTGCAGGTATAGGCGCTAAGCTCCTGCGGATACTGCTCTGCCAGGCGGGTGCACCACTTTTCTGCCTCCTCGAAATCCGCAATCTCCAGAAGCCGCAGGCACACGCCCTCGTAATGTCCGGCATTAAGCCTTGACGCGTCCTTCTCATACAGATTCTCCGCAACCTCCGCCATCATCCGGACAAACCCGTTCTGCTCAAGCTGCGTAAATATCTGCTGCCCCAAAAACTCATTCATATAATCGATCAGCTGCTCCTCAATGCCCGTCTGCTCCGGCTCCTCATGGATCTGCGAGTACAGCTTCCTGACATTCATACGAAATCCGTTTAGCTTATCGCTCAGCACCGAAGCAGCATAATGCGCCGTCTCCGAATCATCGGAATCAAGCGCCATGGCAATGGACGCAAGAGAGCCTTCCGTCTCTCCTCTGATGATACTCATCATCGCTGTACGAAGACTCTTTTTATCATTTATAATAAGCGCTTCCTCCACCGGGATAATATTGCGCTCCTGCTCCTCGTCGGCCTTCACCTGCGTATCAACACGGTCCTTGCTGAAGGTAACATCATCCAGATTCACTCCGAACCGGAAGACCGTAAGATAAAGAATCTGTGCCGTAAGAAAAAACAAAGGACCGATCACCGGACACATGACCATCACAAGAAAACGGATCAGGTAGGTCCTCCTGTTATCACGGAGTACCTCATCCTCCCCCTTTCTTTTTCTGGCTCTTACGGACGCAGAAAGAAAAATCCCGTATGCCAGATAAAGAACCGATATTACCAGATTAACGGCAAACACGATCAGAAAAATAATTTCTTCTCTTGTCAGTGTCATACCTCCGCCTCCTTTACCAGACCTTCATAGCCGGCAAGCCGGAACCGGTCTACAACACCTTCCGCATTCTCCTCGTTTGTATTGGAAAGCAATGCATACA
Organism: uncultured Dorea sp.; assembly: GCA_948844705.1. Taxonomy (GTDB): domain Bacteria; phylum Bacillota; class Clostridia; order Lachnospirales; family Lachnospiraceae; genus CAPEBR01. The sequence continues at coordinate 1,546 of CAQNVT010000193.1, read as the reverse complement.
GCTTCCCGTTTTCCAGGACGCCGAAATAATCCGTCTGTCTGATACAGCCGTTTAATGCTGCCGCTGCCTGCTCGTATCTCTGATTTCCGGTCTGTATCTCCAAAAGCGCACATTCCGTAAGCCCCTGATTTCTTGCCCTGAAGAATGCGGTTACCAGTCTGGTAAACGCCTCCTCATTCAGCACATTAGTACCCTCCACATAACGCCGGTTCCTTAAGCTCTCCAGATAGCGGCTGGCGCGGACAGATGCATTCTGTATCAATGTCCCTATGATCGTCAGGCGGTTTGTCTCTGCCAGCGTCATCCTCTGCCACGGGATTCCCCAGAGCATCATGATAAGCTGTATCCTGCCCTCGGAATATACCGCGCTCGCCAGCACCGGAAGATCATCATCCATCGTCTTATTGATATATACCCGGCCTTCCTTAAGCTCACCGTACATCTCATCCATGGCAGTATACCTGATCGAGCCGCCAAGCTTCCTCGCGTCTCCTGATGTGGCGGAGTAAAGTCTTGCATAGTCGTCATTTACCACAAGATACACAGCTACGTCCCGGGTGTTCATCAGCTCCGCGATCACACGTGCCGCGTAGAACAGCACCTCCTCCTCGCCGTACTGGTCCAGCTCGGAGGTGATCTCATATATTTTCCCGAGACTGTCCTTCTGGTTGACCAGCTGTGCCTCAAAATTCTGCTTCATCCGGACGTTACTGTCATTAATCTCGGCAATGCCCTCTATTTTCTCATAGAGCCGGCGCACCTCATCCTCATGATCCTCCGTAATATGACGGAGATGATCCCGCATATAGCCCACTGCCATACCTACGATAAACAGCTGCGCCATCCACACATATGTATTATAATCCAGCAGCACCTCATAGCCGCTTCGGATATACGACTGCTGGAAACAGTATCCGATCACTGCCAGAAGAGCCGAAAAAATCGCCTGCTGCTGTCCGTGTACGATGGAAAACAACAACACATACAGAAGATAAAAATCAAGCTTGTTAAAATACTGGCTTCCTACCGTCCGGTCATTCAGCATGAAAAACAGCCCGAAACAGACAAGGCTCTCGATAAACGGAACAAGGCTCTTAAAGAGTATTTTGGCATTATGCCATACCTTTCCTCTAAAGCCCCCGGCCGTCTCCTCCTCCCTGAGGAAGGTGTCGCTGTGCTTTTTCATAAATTGAACGGTCTTTTCCACGCCCTCTTCATAGTGGGTAAATATCTTCTGGCCGAATTCTGCCTGATACCGGCGTCCGTCCAGGATACGGCGCCGGGTCTCTCCCGCAGAATGATCCGTAACCGTAATGTCTCCTCCCATCTTCTCCCTTACTATTTCCGCAAGCTGCACCTCATCGATCGCTTCCATAGAAGAAATATGATAGCATGGATACTCTGTATCCTCGCTCTCGATCACCTTATAGATCAGCTCTACCGCATCATTCAGATAAAGCATGGAAAATTTCTTGCCTTGTGCTTCTGGTCTAATCATCCACTCTGATGTATTACTTCCACCACCAGCTCCACCTGAACCTAAACC
>CAQNVT010000192.1 GCA_948844705.1 uncultured Dorea sp. | reverse complement strand
GGGAGTATCTGTCCTATGTATTTTCCTCATATAAAAAGGATATCCGTATAATCCCCGAAGCGGAACCCTTCGATCAGTCCGGTAAGATCCGGTATCTCCTTTTTATATGAGGAAAATACATAGGACAGATACTCCCGGAAGGTGAAATAGCGGAAGGAATCATCCTCCGCAAAAACCGTATAACGGTGCAGCTTGAACTCCCGGCTCCTAAGCACCGCATCCTGTCCTTTGAACCGGATCCCCTCCGCCCGAAAGCTCCTAAGCAGGCCGGAAAGTATCTTAAAAAACGTAGTTTTTCCCGCTCCGTTAAGGCCGATAAGCCCTACCGCCTCATGTGCGTCCAGCTCCAGAGAAAAGTCTTTAAGAACCGGCTTTTCTCTGTGATACCATCCCTCCAGATTTTTAACAGACAGCAGCTTATCTTTCATCACGTCCCTCTCCCCTGTCATCCTTTTCCTTTTTCCACATCGTATACGACGAATACAGAAATACACCTCCAAGCACCATATAAAAGGCTGCCATTATCAGATTTCCCGAAATTCCGCTGACAACCGCACACATAAACCAGAGTAAAGCCAAAAAACCGCGAATGTAAATATGACGCATAATAAGATCCTCCTTACATATCAAAATATATTTTCTTGCTATGTCTGTATCATACACAAAAAGAAAACCGTCTGCGAAAATGTCCGCAAACGGCAGGTTTTTGACCACGAATTTATATTTTATAAGATAATGTAACAACTGCCCGGAACAGATTACCCTCATAGGCCGTCTGTACCATACCGTCATATTTTTCGGCGGCAGCCTGTGCGCTTTTCATGCCCCATCCATGAAGCCCTCCCTCCGTTTTTGTCGTTTTAAGCGCGCCGTTTTCCTCCCTGAGCCTTCCCGCAAAGCTGTTTTCCACCTTGATGACCACCATCTGATTGATACGCCGTATCGTGAGCGCAGCCGTTCTCTCTTCAGGATTTTCTACCTTCTTTGCCGCTTCCAGCGCATTATCCAGAAGATTTCCAAGAATCGCACACAAATCGGCGCTGCGGATATTGGCGCCGCGCGGATATTCTACCTGAACCTTAAACTCTGTCTCGTCCTCTGCTGCCGCCGCTGCCTTACTGTTGATCAGATAATCGACCGTCTCATCCCCCGTCCAGACGGTATCCGTCATTTCACACACCGGCTCCTGGAGCTCGTTGAGATATGTGACTGCCTCCTCATACTTTCCGTGCAGCAAAAGCTGTCTCAGCGCTCCGATATGATTATGAAAATCATGGAACAGTCTGGCATTGACGGCATAGGCCCGATTAAGCGCCGTATAATCCCTCTCCAAAAGCTCGGCCTGCTCGGATCTGAGCCTTCCAAGCTCCTTTTCCATCTCATACTGGCGGCTGGTCCTGAATATCAGGACAGACATCATCAGAATCAGCGACTGAATAAGCCACATATAGACCGTATCGTCGGAGATTCTGATCACCGTTTGTTCTCCCAGCGTAACCACAGCAAAAAATCCGCACAGAGCAGCCGCGGACAGCAGACGGAAGAGCTTCTGCTCTGTTATGTCAGATCCTTTTGCTATATATATGACAAGAACGGCCAGCAATAGATTAACCATCCATCCGGCTGTCTGTCCGGCCGCCGAGGATTTATCTAAAAAAGCCTCCGACCGGAAAAGGATACCAAGCCCTGCCGAAAAAAGAAACCGCCAAAGTGACACTGCCATCCCATAAAAAATAACGACTGCCAGACACTCTCTTAGAAGAAGTCTTCCCTTATGCCTTCCTGCCTTTCGCAGCCTGTATATAAAAAACAGGCAGATGCCCCCTTGCACGGCGCCTGCCATTATCACAGAAAATAAGATCATCCCTTCTGTCATATATGTCTCCCCCAATAATTATTGATCTGCTCCTTAACCTCCGCAAGATGAGACCGGCTGACCGGAAGCCTCGTACCGTCCTTTAAAACGGCGCTGCCGGAGCTGATCTGCATGATATGGATCATATTGACGATACATCCCCGGTCAATAAATAAAAACTCCTCGGCCTTAAGCTCGTCATATACTCCCTGCAGAGTGCTGCGCACCTTTGAAACACCGGAAGCCGTAACGATCCTGGCATTTTTCCCGTCCCGTTCAATATAAAGAATATCCTTATACGGTATCCGCTCAAGCCTGCTGCTTGTCCGGATGGTATATACTCTTCCCTCCTCCAGCAAAATAAGCTTAAGCGCGTCTGTTACCGCCGTGGGAAGCCGCTTTTCAAGTTCACTTTTCGGAACATACCGGAAGATCGACAGCTCAAACGCGTCAATCGCATATTCAATGTGAGAGGTAATAAAAATAATCTTTACATCCGGAAGCACAGGTTTTATCTTCGCCGCAAGCTCCATCCCCGTAACCCCCGGCATCTCTATATCAAGTAAAATCAGATCAAAGAAAAAATGGTCCTCCGCAATATCATACAAAAGATTGTCGCTGCTTCCGTAGGTCTTTATCTCACCGGCCGCAGCCGCTTCCTTTAAGCATTGTTCCGTAATCTCTGCATTTAAAGAGACCATCTTTTCTTCGTCGTCACAGATTGCTATACGAAGCATATTCTTCTCCTGTATTACAATAAGAAAATATCATTCTGACGGCAGATCTCACGCATCTCCTTCGGCCATATACTTGCCTGCACCTCTCCTACATGCGCACGGTCAAGAAGCAGCATGCACAGCCTTGACTGTCCGATTCCCCCGCCGATGGTAAGCGGGAGCTCGCCCGCAAGAAGCATCTGGTGATACGGAAGCTTCCTTCTCTCCTCGCATCCGGCTTTCTTAAGCTGCTCATCCAGTGATTTTTCATCCACACGGATTCCCATGCTGGAGATCTCAAGCGCACAGCCTAACGTATCATGCCAGAACAGGATATCACCGTTTAAGCTCCAGTCGTCATAGTCCGGCGCACGTCCGTCGTGGGGAATACCGCTCTTTAGCTTGTCCCCGATCTGCATCAGGAATACACAGCCATATTCCTTCGTGATAAGATTTTCCCTCTCCTTCGGCGTCTTGTCCGGATACCGGTCCTCAAGCTCCTGGGAGGTGATAAAGGTAATGTCCTTCGGCAGATGCTTTACCGCATTGGGATATCTGTACCACACCTCATGCTGCATATGCTTGATGATCTTAAAAATCGTGCGTACGGTCTCCTCCAGCTTCCCGGCCGTCCGCTCCTCCCTTGTGATCACCTTCTCCCAGTCCCACTGATCCACGTAGCAGGAATGAAGGTTATCAAGCTCCTCATCCCGACGGATCGCGTTCATATTAGTATAAAGACCCTCTCCCGGACGAAATTTATATTCGTAAAGCGCCATACGCTTCCACTTGGCCAGGGAATGCACCACCTCTACCGTCTCCTGGGGGATCGCCGCCATATCAAACTGCACCGGACGCTCCACACCGTTTAAGTCATCATTAAGTCCGCTGCTCTTTTCCACGAACAGAGGCGCGGAGATCCTCTCTAAATTCATCTCCTTTCCGAATTCCTTCTGAAAGGTATCACGTATGTACTTGATCGCTTCCTGTGTCTCCCTCACCGTCAGATGAGCGTCGTAATTTTTCGGTATCACTAAAGCCATTTTCCAAATTCTCCTTTTACACTCTTTCTATCATTCAGCACGGACATATTATTCAAAACATTTCTGAGCATAATACACCGACTGCATAGCATCCTTCCCGTAGAAATCGGCGCCGATCATATCTGCGTACTCCTGATTCAGCACCGCTCCTCCGACCATGACTTTACAGTCCGGTTTTTTCTCCCGGAGCTGCCTGATCGTCTCCTCCATGCTCACGACGGTCGTCGTCATAAGTGCGCTTAAGCCCACGAGCCTCACGTCGTCCCGGATCGCCGCCTCCACGATCGTCTCCGGCGCAACGTCCTTTCCAAGGTCTATCACGTCAAAGCCGTAGTTCTCAAGCAGCACCTTCACGATGTTCTTCCCGATATCATGGATGTCGCCCTTCACGGTTGCAAGCACGATCTTTTCCTTCTCCTGCTGTGCGTCCCCGGTCTCCTCCAGCGCTTCCTTTATTACGGCAAATGCGATCTTTGCCGCATCTGCGCTCATAAGCAGCTGCGGCAAGAACACCGTTCCCTTTTCAAACCCCTTTCCCACGCTGTCAAGAGCCGGTATCATATCCTCATTGATGATCTCGAGCGCCTTCTTTTCTGAAAGAAGGGCTCTGGCCGCATGATGCGCCTCCTCCTTAAGTCCCTTCTCGATGGCCGCCCTGAGGGTGATCTTTGCATCCTTTGCCGCGGGAGCGGCATTCTGCCTTCCTGCATATTGCTCGATATACCGCTCACAGTTCTTATCATAATTCATCAGCGCACAGAAGGAATAATAGGAACGCATCATATCCTCGGAAAGCGGATTGATGATTCCCGCACTTAATCCTGCCTGCATTGCCATCGTATAGAAATTGGAATTTACGGCAGGGCGGTACGGAAGTCCAAAAGAGATATTGGAAACTCCCAGCACCGTACATACTCCGTACCGTTCTCTCACAAGACGGAGCGCCTCCAGCGTCGTCCTTGCTCCTTCCGGCTCTGAGCTTATGGTCATGCAGAGCACGTCGATCACCAGATCCTTTTTACGGATCCCGTATTTTTCTGCCTCTTTAATGATCCTTCCCGCAATCCCGGCCCTGCCCTCTGCAGTATCCGGGATTCCGTTCTCATCGAGTGTAAGCCCTACGACGGCTCCGCCGTACTTTTTAACCAGCGGGAAAACAGCGTCCATAGATTCCTGCTTTCCGTTCACCGAATTGATCATCGCTTTTCCGTTATAGATCCTGAGCGCCGCCTCAAGAGCCTTTACATCCACAGTATCGATCTGAAGAGGAAGGCTTGTCACGCTCTGAAGCTCCGTGACGACCTTCCTCATAAGCGCGGGCTCGTCGATGTCCGGAAGTCCCACATTGACATCCAGAATATGTGCCCCGGCGTCCTGCTGGGCAATCCCCTCCCGCAGGATATAATCTATATCATGCTCCTTCAGAGCCTGCTTAAACTTCTTTTTCCCCGTAGGATTGATCCGCTCTCCGATAATCCGCGGCTCCCCTCCCAGGATCACGGCCCTTCCGTAGGAGGATACGATGGTATGCTCCTTTTCCGGCTTATTTCTTCTCCCGGAAATATCTCTTAAGTCCTCCGTCCTCTTAATAAGAGCGCGGATATGGGACGGCGTCGTACCGCAGCAGCCTCCCACGGCCGATGCGCCGAGCCGCACGATCTTCTCCATGATCCGGGAAAATTCCTCCGGCTCCACATCATAATAGACATTCCCGTCTTTTTGCTTCGGAAGTCCGGCATTTGGCTTTACGATGACCGGCACCGTCGTATATTTTAATATCTCCTCCAGTATGGGAAGCATCTGCTCCGGCCCCAGACCGCAGTTGATCCCGAGCGCATCTACCCGCAGCCCCTCCAGAAGCGCCACAGCCGACGGGACATCTCCGCCTGTAAGAAGCTTTCCTTTCTCATCGAAGATCATAGTGGCAAACACCGGAAGCGACGTATTTTCCTTCGCCGCAAGAACTGCCGCCTTCACCTCATAGGTATCGCTCATAGTCTCGATATGGATGAGATCGGCCCCGGCCTCCTCCCCGTACTGCACCACCTCTTTAAAAGCCGCATACGCATCCTCAAAGCTCAAGTCTCCCATAGGCTTTAAAAGCTTGCCGGTAGGCCCGATATCAAGAGCCGTATAAACCTCCCTGCCGTCATGAACGCCCATCCAGGCGCCTTCCTTTACATTGACGACTGCCGCCGCCACGATATCCTCAAGCTCATATTCCGTATTGTGGAATTTGAGTGCATTTGCCCCGAAGGTATTGGTAAGCACAATGTCGCTGCCTGCTTCGAAATACTGTCTGTGAATATCCACCATCTCTTCGGTATGTGTCAGATTCCATGTCTCCGGCAGCTCTCCCGGCTTCATCCCCTTTTCCTGAAGAAGTGTTCCGGTGCCGCCGTCAAAATACAGCAGTTCCTTTCCGAGTCTTTCTAATATCATCTGTGCACGCTCCTTTATCCTATCTGTAAATGTTCCGTCCTCGTCATCCCTCATTAACGCCGGTATATACAGTCTGCTTTTTCACATTCCTCGCAGCCCTTCTTATGGCAGGGGACGCTTTCCCTGCTCATCCCAATCACCGCCGTCACAGATTTTGTGGGTGTAAGCATATATCCGTCTGTCATCGTAAGCCCGATTTTTTTTGCGCTGTCCAGCATCCTTATGATATCCTCCTGATGGGAAATGTCAAAGTCGCCGTATCCGGGGCTGAAACGCGGCCTCAAATAATACCCCTCCTTCAGGGCTTCTCTTTCATACTCCTGCTGCCAGCCGTCTAAAAACTCCTCCAGCATGGCGGCGGCGCACGCCTGCAATACGACCGCCCTCGTCATATCCGTAAGAGAATAACGCTTCATCAGCATATCCACTCCTATTCCGAGAGTTGCACCGAGCATAACCGCCCTCTCACAGCCCCGCATATTCTTCGCAAGATTCCTGCTGGCAATATGAAGCTCTCCGATCCTTACACTGCCGTCATCCGGTACTTCCAACTCAAAGATGCGATAGACGATCCGACCCTCCAAGGTCCTGTCAAGCTCCTCAAGAGAAGCTCTGACAAGCTCTTCTGTCTTCTCATCTACCGCATGTCTTCCATATCCCAGATAACGGGCAGCCTCCTTTACTCTGCCGTCCATATCCTTTTCCCGTACTTAAGAAGCCGTTACGATCTCTGAAAGATTACGCATGATCGCCTCTGCAACCTCCGGCTTATTCATAGAATACACATGAATATGATTAATTCCGTTGGCGATCAGATCGATGATCTGGTCGGTCGCATAAGCAATCCCGGCCTGCTTCATTGCCTCCGGATTATCCCCGAAACGATCCAGTATTGCTAAGAATCTCTGCGGGAAGGTTGCGCCGGAAAGCTCTGCCGAACGTCTGATCTGGCTTGCATTGGTGATCGGCATGATCCCCGGGAGCACCGGAACCATGATCCCTTTTTCCCGGATCCGGTACAGGAAATTATACAGAATATTATTATCAAAAAACATCTGTGTCGTGAGAAAATCAACGCCGCAGTCCACCTTGTTTTTCAGATTGATAATATCATCCTTCTTATGCTCTGTCTCCACATGTCCCTCAGGATAGCACGCTGCCCCGATACAGAAATCACCCTGCGACTTGATATCCTCAACCAGCTCATACGCATATTTATACTGTCCCGGAAGAGGAAATTCCGTGTCCTTCGGCTTATCGCCCCGAAGCGCCAGAACATTTTCGATTCCCTGCTTTTTAAGCTCATCGATCACCTTATGTACCTCCTCCCTCGTGGAGGATACACAGGTCAGGTGTGCAAGGCTTGTAACTCCTAACTCCTTGATCTGTGAAGCGATCTTCACTGTATTTTTGCTGGTTCCTCCGCCCGCGCCGTAGGTTACACTGATATATGACGGTTTTAATGCTGCAATCTTCTCTGCCGCGGACAGAACGCTCTCATATCCCGCATCCGTCTTCGGAGGAAATATCTCAAAAGAAATATGCGGATTTTTATCCTTTAATATGTCTTTAATCTTACATGCCATCGTATAATGCCTCATACTGTTTTGCAGAATTCTTCCACGAGAAATCCTGTTCCATCCCCCGCTCTGCAATCTTATTCCAGTCTCTCTTTCTGTCGTAATATATTCTTTCTGCATACCGGACTGTACCCAGCATCTCGTGTGCATTGTAATTCAGGAAGCTGAAGCCTGTTCCTGTCTTCTCATATTCGTTATAAGCCTCTACCGTATCCTTAAGTCCGCCGGTCTCCCTTACGATCGGAACCGTGCCGTACCGGAGACTCATAAGCTGGCTCAGGCCGCAGGGCTCAAACAGGGACGGCATAAGAAATGCGTCGGACGCCGCATAAATCCTGTGTGAAAGCTCCTCCGAATAGAAGATATTCGCAGATACCTTCCCGTGATATTTCCAGTCAAAGTGACGGAACATATTCTCGTACTGCTCCTCGCCCGTTCCAAGGACAACGATCTGAACGGCATCCTGACAAAGCTCGTCCATGACGTAAGCAATCAGGTCAAAGCCCTTCTGATCCGTAAGCCTGGATACGATTCCGATCATCATGATCTTCGGATCCTGCTCAAGTCCCAATTCCTTCTGGAGCGCAATCTTATTCTTTACCTTCTCCTTGCGGAAATTCTGGATATTATAATTCCGTTCGATACATTTATCCGTCTCCGGGTTAAACTCATCATAATCGATACCGTTTACGATACCGGACAGGCAGTTGGAGCGGGCGCGCATCAGACCGTCAAGCCTCTCCCCGTAGAACGGCATCTTGATCTCCTCCGCGTAGGAGCTGCTCACCGTCGTGATCCTGTCCGCATACACGATTCCGCCCTTCAGATAATTGGCATCCTTATAAGCCTCCAGCTTGTCCGGTGCAAAATAATACTGAGGAAGCCCCGTGATATCTCTTACTCTCTTTGTATCCCATGTCCCCTGGAACTTCAGATTATGAATGGTCATGATCGTCTTGATCCCGCGGTAATATTCATTTGAATAACGGAAATTATCCAGAAAGATCGGAACAAGCCCGGTCTGCCAGTCATGGCAGTGGATAATATCCGGCCTGAAATTAATCACCGGCAGTGCGCTTAAAACCGCCTTGGAGAAAAATGCAAACTTCTCAATATCCGCATACATGTCTCCGTACGGCGCAAAGCCGTTAAAATAATACTCATTATCTATAAAATAGAATGTAATCCCATCGTACTGTGTCTCTAAAACTCCTACGTACTGTGTCCTCCATCCCAGATCCATATAAAAATGGCTGTGGTATGTAAGCTTTTCCTTCCACTGTTCTTTCATACACATATACTTCGGAAGCATGACTCTTACATCATATTTTTCCTTATCAAAATTTTTCGGCAAAGTGCCCGCAACGTCAGCTAACCCTCCTGTCTTTATGAAAGGCACCGCTTCTGAAGTTGCAAAAAGTATTTTTTTCATTCCTTCTCTTCCTCCCGATTTTTACGATATTATTTATTATACCGCATTTTTTCACGGAAGAAAAGCATTATCTGTTTTTATATTCCAAACGAATCGTGTCTGCGATAAGTGCAATAAACTCTGAATTGGTCGGCTTTCCCTTTCCGTTGCTCACGGTATATCCAAATAAATCATCCAATGTATCTAATTTTCCCCGGCTCCACGCCACCTCGATCGCATGCCGGATCGCCCGTTCTACACGGCTTGACGTTGTCTGGTGCTTTTTTGCGACCGTCGGATACAACACCTTCGTGATCGCATTCAGCACATCCATATCCTCGATCGCCATAATGATCGCATCCCTCAGATAATGATACCCTTTGATATGCGCAGGTATTCCGATCTCATGAATCATATCCGTTACCCGCGCCTCGAGATTTATTCCGGGTTCAATCGGATTTTCCGACTCATACCCTCCTGCCGGCCGGACCTCATGATGAATTGCATGTCCCGCGCTTTTTATCCGGTTTAATACCATTTCGTTATTGAAGGGCTTCAGGATATAATAATTTGCCCCTCTTCTGAATGCATCCTCGGTGATCCTTTCCTGCCCGACCGCCGTCACGATGATGAAGCTCGGTCTCTTTTCGAGCTCCTTGTCACGGTTGACAAGATCCATCACGCTTAATCCGTCCATTTTCGGCATAATCAGGTCCAAAAGCATCACATCCGGCTGTTTTTCTTTGATGATCGAGTAGGCATCCTCCCCGTTTTTCGCTTTTCCTACAAGGTTTAAGCTTTTGTCTGCATCGATCACTTCGCCAAGTAAATCCAAGATTCTTTCATTGTCGTCGGCTATTGCCACGGCTATTTCTCCCATTTCCCACAAATCCTCCTTTCTGTTCTACAAAACCGTCAAAACCAATTATATATTTCGTCATATTATAATTCAAGAAATAAACGTCGTAAAAATACTGTATATTGTGACTTGTTTTTGCATTTTCAAATCTTTTTCTACATATTCTTACAAATTTCCAGCATATTTTCTATAAAAATGCCATATCCCTTTGTCGGATTATTGACAAAAACATGAGTTACCGCCCCAACAAGCTTTCCGTTCTGTATGATCGGGCTTCCGCTCATTCCCTGGACGATTCCTCCGGTTTCCTTAAGGAGCTCTTCGTCTGTCACCTCAATGGTCAGCCCTTTATTGATCTCATTTGTATAATAATCTATTCCCTTGATCTCTATGTCATATTCTTTAATTTCTCCCGAAACGGCACATCGTATGACCGCAGGCCCGGTCGTGATCTCCTCCTTTTTCGCAGTTTCCATCGGCTCCTGATCCGAAAAAAGCGTATCGATCCTGTCTACGGTTCCGAAGATTCCGACCTCTGTATTTTTTGTAATCGTCCCCAGCACGTTATAATTGTTATAGACAATGATTCCCTCCATGCCTCCCGGGGATCCGCTCTCTCCCTTCTGAATATCCCGGATACTGGTAATATACAGTGTTCCGTCCGAGATATTAAGAAGCTCATTCGTATCTATATCATGGATGCCGTGCCCCAGCGCCCCGAATTTACTCTCTGCATTTAAGAAGGTAACCGTGCCGAGTCCCTGTGTATTATCTCTCACCCAGATGCCGAGCTTATATTCGCCGAACTTACATTGTACCGGCTTAAATCTGATATCCAGCTTCTCCTGCTCCCTTTTTACGGTGAGCACCACCTCATCCTCCTTAAGCTCCGCTACCGCCTTGATAAGCTGGGCCTTTGTATCGATCTGCTGCCCGTTGATTCCCACGATATAGTCTCCCGGCTTCACAAGATGCTCCGCAGGATTATATTTCATGCCGTCAACCGCCTCAATGCTTTCCGTCCCAAGGATCATGACGCCGTCCGTCTCCAGATAGATGCCAACCGGCATTCCGCCGGGGATCACCATCGTCTCCCCGGAGGGCTCTCCGCTCACCTCCTGCCTCATGCTGATCCGCTCTCCTTCGATAAGACAATAGCTGCCGCCCACAGCAGTCAGGAATACGACAACCATAATCAGAATTCTTCTGTACCAGTACTTAAACATCTGCATTTCCCTCCGACACACAAAAAAGATAGATACCTGTCACAGATATCTATCTTAGTATGCCGCAATTATTTTATTTTATTTTTTCTTTTGTAAATTTTGCGAGCTCCCGCATCTCCCTGGCATTCTCTGTTACGGCGTCCGTAATCCTTGCTCCGCCCAGGATCCTTGCAAGCTCGTTTACGGTTTCTTTTTCATTCAGACAGCAGATCGAGGTTGTCGTGTCTGTATTTCCCACTTTTTTTTCAATCAGGAAATGAACGTCCGCCATGGCTGCGATCTGTGCAAGGTGTGTGATACAGATCACCTGATGCTTCCGTCCAAGCAGCGCCATCTTCTCGGATACCTTCTGCGCCGTGCGTCCGCTGATACCCACGTCAATCTCGTCAAAAATCAGTGTCTCTACCGCATCTCTGTCCGCCATGACAGCCTTGATCGCCAGCATGATCCTTGACAGCTCTCCGCCTGACGCCACATTGGCAAGCGGTCTCACCGGAAGCCCCGGATTTAAGGAAATCCTGAACTCCACGTCATCCATACCCTCCGGCGTATAAGTCTCAAGAGTATCCGCCGCGATTTCGAATCTCACATCTGCAAAATTAAGCTCCTTTAATCCCACGGTCACTTCCTTTTCCAGAAGCCTGCTCTGGGCCTTTCTCACAGCCGTAAGCTCGCCTGCTGCCTCCAGATATCTTTTTTCCGCCTTTTCAAGCTCCTTTTTCAGATCAGCCATGTAATTCTCATAATCCTCCAGCTTTATAAGCTTATTCTGCTGACCTTCTTTATATGCAAGGATCTGTCCGATCGTATTTCCATATTTTGTCTTTAAACGGTTGATCTCATTTAACCGGCTTTCCGTATCGTAAAATTCCTCCTCGGAAAATTCAAAAGACTCCAGATAATCGGAAAGCTCCCTGTTAAAATCATTTAGCAGGCTGTCGATCTCGGACAGCTGCCCGTAAAGCTCCGCCCCCTTTTCATCGCATCCCGTAATATCCGAGAGCATCCGTATGGCTCTGCTTAAGCTCTCGCTGGCGCTTGCGTCTCCCTCGCTTGTAAACGCATAGGCCGCTGCCGCGCTCTGCGTGATGCGCTTTCCGTTTTCCATACGCCTGAAAAGGAGTTCAAGCTCTTCATCCTCTCCCTCTCTTAATGCGGCTCCCTCGATCTCCTCCACCTCAAACTTAAGGAAATCCATCTCCTTTGCCCTCTGGGCTTCGTCCATATCCGACTCTTCAAGACGCTTTTTAAGCGTCCTTAATTCCCGGCAGGCATCCCTGGTTCTTTCCTTGATCTCCCTAAGCGCTTCCCCCGCAAAAGCATCTACTAATGCCAGATGATTTTTTTTGTACAGCAATGACTGATGCTCGTGCTGGCCGTGAATATCGATCAGAATCGAAGCCGCCTCCTTTAAAACCGACATTGTCACCGTTTCCCCGTTGATACGGCTTAAGCTTCTCTTTTCCATCAGGCGCCTGCCAAGGATCACCAGTCCGTCCTCCGGAAATATGTCAAGCTCCTTAAGAGCATTCCTCTGTGCCTCGCTCTCCACGCTGAAGGTAAGCTCCACAAAGCCGTAATCTGCGCCCTCTCTTATCATGTCCTTTGTATATTTACCGCCAAGCGCAAGATTCACGGAGCCCAGGATAATCGATTTTCCTGCTCCGGTCTCCCCGGTCAGTATATTCAGGCCTTCCCCGAACTCTACTTCGATCTCGTCGATCAACGCCAGATTCTTCACATGTAAACTTTGTAACATCTGTCCCTCCTACAGAACAATTCTTCTGATCTTTTCCATTACCTGCACGGTATCCTCCACACTCCGTATCGCACACATGATCGTATCGTCCCCCGCAATGCTTCCTACGACTTCCTTCCACTCCATTGCGTCAACCGCCGCACAGACTGCCATCGCCATACCGGATACCGTCTTGATCACAAGAATATTCTGTGCCATATCCATCGACACATAACCGTCCCGCAGCACACGCATATATTTTTCATTCATGCCGTCCTGCTCCTCCTGATGGATCGCATATCTCTGTCCTCCGCCTTCTGCCGGAATCTTGGTAAGCTTAAGATCCCTGATATCTCTGGATACGGTTGCCTGTGTCACCCGGAACCCCTCCTCCTGAAGCCTGGCGGCCAGCTCCTCCTGTGTCTCGATTCTGTTAGTACGGATCAGTTCAATGATTTTTGCATGCCTGTTTACCTTCATGTCGTCAATTTCCTTTCATCTTCCTTCGCAGCGTCTCAAGAAAGCTGACACGGCTCAGCTTGACAATCTTTGCTTCCGACGCGGCTTTTTTTATTACCACTGTATCGCCCTCCGTCATCGTAAGCATATCTGTCCCGTCAAAAGCAATACATGCCTCCTCCGCCCTTCCATGCTTTCCCTTCCCGATCTCTATCACAAGCTCGTCCTCCGCCGACAATACGATACTGAGATCGGAAGAGCACACGTCTGAACTCCAGT
>CAQNVT010000191.1 GCA_948844705.1 uncultured Dorea sp. | reverse complement strand
CAGCAGATCGATATTCATTTTTTTCGGGTGAATCCTGAATTTACCAAATCCCTGCACGGCATCCACATGGAACAGCGTTTGCGGATTGCAGCGCTTGATCAGTTCACCGGCTTCGGCAATGGGCTGTACGCTTCCGATCTCGTTGTTGACATGCATGATCGATACCAGTATCGTATCCTTCCTGATCGCCCGCTCAAGCTCCTGCAGACGGATTCTTCCCTCGCGATCTACCGAGAGATAAGTCACGTCGAATCCCTGTCTCTCCAGATACACCATGGTCTGCAGAACGGCCGGGTGCTCCATCCTCGTCGTGATCAGATGTCTTCCTCTCCGGTGATGAGCCATCGCAGTGCCGATCAGCGCAATATTATCAGACTCCGTGCCGCCGGACGTAAACAGAATCTCCTTTTCATTTACCTTCATCAGTCTGGCCAAGGTCTCTTTAGCGTATCTTACATATTGTTCCGCTTCAACGCCTTTATGATGCATGCTTGAAGGATTACCATAATCTTCACACATGACCCTGCATACTAATTCCGCAACTTCATCATAGCATTTGGTAGTCGCGGAATTATCCAAATACACTTGCATTTTCACAATTCCTTTCTCTTGCTTGTTTCCCTATACCCTATCATATGTCATCAGGATTCCAGATGATACATCAACCAAGACAGCACTGTCAGTCCTGCCGTCTCCGTCCGCAGGATACGTCGGCCCAATGTCACAGGTTCTATCCCTGCCTCTGTTGCCATCCGTACTTCGCTCTCCTCAAATCCGCCTTCCGGTCCGATGAACACCGCGATATCCTTTCCCGGCTTCACCGTCTCTATGATGGCCTTCGTACGCCCCATATCCCCCGCAAGTTCATACGGGATCAGTCTGACATCCATGCTCTTTGCACGCTCGACCGCCTCTTTCATATGCATTACCGGATGCACATTCGGAATGACAGCTCTTTTGCTCTGCTTAGCCGCCGCCTCAGCAATCCCCTGCCATCTGGCTATCTTCCCTGCGGCTTTCTTCTCGTCCAGTTTCACCACACAGCGTCTTGCCGCCACCGGAATGATCTCGTACACTCCCAGTTCCACCGCCTTCTGTACGATCAGTTCCATCTTGTCTGCCTTGGGCAGCCCCTGGAAAAGAAAGATCCTGGAAGTCAATTCCACGCCCTCCTCCTTGACAAACCGCAGCGTACAGATCACCTCGTCCTGCGTAAAAGATTCTATGCCGCAACGGTACTCCTTGCCGTCAAGCCCATTGCTCACCGCGATCTCCTCCCCCGGTTTCATGCGAAGCACATTCCGTATATGATTGACATCGCTGCCCGTGATGATGATCGTCCGGTCCTGTATCTGCTGCGGTTCTACCTCAAGAATTGACATAATATCACGCCTCCCTTATCTGAAATAATCCAGTTTCTTTTCCAGCCGTCCGAGAAGCACTGTAAGAATACCGTTAAAAATAAGATAATAAACAGCCGTAAAAAACAGAGGCCAGACCGCGCCGGAGATACCGTTTGATCCCTTCATGAATGCCTGTCCGGCCCAGATGATCTCCTGAAGGGCAATGATCCGGGCAAGTGAGGTGTCCTTTACAAGCGTAATGATCTCATTTGACATCGGCGGAACGATCCGCTTGATCATCTGAAGTAAGGTTACCTTAAAAAATATCTGGCTTTTTGTCATGCCCAGCACGAGGCCGGCTTCTTCTTGTCCGGCAGGCACGCCCTGTATGCCGCCCCGGTATATTTCTGAAAAATAGCAGGCGTAATTCAGAATAAATGACACAGATGCCGCAAGAAACCGACCTGCTTCGCCTCCTCCCCAGATCGGATTGTTAAGGACCAGGCCGGGGAAGTAATAAATGATAAGAAGCTGGATCATCAAAGGCGTTCCCCGTATGATCCAGACAAGGAGCCTGGAAAAACAGCTTAAGGGGCGGAAATGTGACATAGAGCCGAAGGCGATCACAAGTCCCAGGGGAAAGGCGCCGATAAGGGTCACAAAAAATAATTTTAATGTCTGTATAAAGCCGATATTAAGCGAACTGACAACGATCGGCATCTGTTCCAATATCTGATTCATGAGAGTTTATCCTTTGTCCGTTACTTTAATTTTTCGTAACTGTTCAGTATCTTCACAGTTACAATTTTTCTTTCCTTATTCAATGATGGCGGCCTGTACGCCGTATTTTTCTGCACATTCCATCATGCTGCCGTCCTCCAGGCTTTTTTTGAAGAAGTCATTCAGAGCCTTTGCAAGATCAGAGCCCTTGCGGAAGCCGACGCCGTATTCCTCGCTGTTTAGCTGGCAGGTGTAGGTGAGCTTATCATATCCGGTTCCTTCGCCGACCATAGCAGCGGCCATAAGGGAGTCGATCACTGCTGCGTCAGAGGTCCCTGCGGCAACCTCCATAAGAGCGTCTGCCTGCGTTTTTACGGCCGTGCAGTTAAGCTCGAGAGCCGAGACTTCTTTTTCGCCTGCGCTTCCCGCTTCTACGGCAAAGGTAAGGTCGGAAAGACTGTCTGTATCCTGGTATTTGTCCGCGACATCGGACGGAACGATAACTACCTGTCCATTGTTGCAATATGGGTCGGAGCATTCCATAGAGCTTGTCACTTCATCCGTCAGCGTCATACCGTTCCATACACAGTCAATAGTTTTGCCGTCAAGCTCCATGATCTTGTTATCCCAGTCAATTTCTACGAATTCCACCTCTACGCCGAGACTTTCGCCGAAGGCCTTTGCCATGTCGGCGTCAAAACCGATCCATTCACCGTTATCATCCTTGTAATCCATCGGCTCAAAATCGGTAATACCGATGACTAGCGTACCTTTGTCCTTCACATATTCCTGGTCACTTTCGGAAGAAGCGCCGGAACCGGAAGCCGTGTCTCCGTCTGACCCGGAATCAGAACCGGAGCTGCCGCATGCGGACAGTGATAAAACCATAACCATAGTTAACATAAATGCAATAAATTTCTTCATGATACATTCTCCTCTGAAATTAATATAATTCGTGTAGCACGCTACCATATTAGCAGTTTACAAAACTAAAGTCAAGAAGAACAATTGATAAAATTCTGACTATACTGTTAAATAAAATACTTTTTGGAAAATGGATTACAAATTTCAGAAACAATGATATAATGATAAAAATTGTTTCATACAGTATATACAAAAAGGAGGAAGGGCAAAGAATGAGCAGGTTAGAGATTGATTCTCCAAGCAGAGCTGATATTGTAATAGAGGGTCTCTATAAGGATTTGGAACGCCGGATCGAGTCCAGCCCGCCGGGATTATGTCCGGTGGATATGGCAAGAGCGTTCCTTGAATTATGCCATGCGCAGACGTGCGGGAAATGTGTGCCGTGCCGGATAGGCCTTGGTCAGCTGAATCATCTTATTAAGGATGTGCTTGACGGGAAAGCAACAATGGAGACACTGGAGATCATGGAGGAGACGGCAGTGTCCATTATGGAGTCCGCGGACTGTGCGATCGGTTATGAGGCGGCAAATATGGTGTATAAGGGGCTGATCGGATACCGCGACGACTACATTGAGCATATTGAGAGGGGACGCTGTACCTGTACATACAGCCAGCCGGTACCGTGCGTATCCTTATGTCCGGCACATGTAGATATTCCGGGCTATGTTGCGCTGGTAGGAGAGGGCAGATACGCGGACGCGATCCGTCTGATCCGGAAGGATAATCCGTTCCCGACTACATGCGGATTTATCTGTGAGCATCCCTGCGAGGCAAGGTGCAGGAGGAATATGATAGACGATGCGGTAAACATCAGGGGACTTAAGCGGGTAGCCGCAGATTTTGCGGGAGAGGTAGACCCGCCGTCATGTGTACCGTCTACAGGAAAAAGAGTTGCCGTGCTCGGAGGCGGTCCGGGAGGACTCAGCGCTGCATATTATCTGCAGCTTATGGGACACCAGACAACGGTATATGAGATGCTTCCGAAGCTTGGGGGAATGCTTCGGTACGGTATTCCGAATTACCGTCTTCCGAAGGATCGTCTGGAGGACGACGTAAATGCGATCCTGAAGACGGGAGTAGAGGTAAAGCACGGACTTAAGATCGGTCCGGATATTACGATCCAGCAGCTGCAGAAGGAGTATGACGCAGTGCTGATCACGATCGGCGCCAGCACGGATAAGAAGCTGGGACTTGAGGGCGAGGATGCGGAGGGTATTTTCTCGGCCGTACAGTTCTTAAGAAATGTAGGGAAAAATATTATCATGGACCTTACCGGAAAAGAGGTTGCCGTTATAGGCGGCGGTAATGTAACGATGGATGCAGTCCGTACGGCAAAGCGTCTCGGGGCGAAGAAGGTAAGTGTTGTATACCGCAGGCGTGTGGCGGATATGACGGCGCTTCCGTCAGAGATTGAAGGAGCGGTTGCAGAAGGCATTGAAGTGCAGACGCTGAAAGCTCCGGCATCTCTGGATGTCGATGAGAATAACCATATAAAAGGTATCTATGTAACGCCGCAGATGGTCAGTGCGATCAGAGACGGACGTGCAAGCATCAAGCCTACGGGAGAGGAAGACGTATACATTCCGTGCGATGTTTTAGTTGTAGCTATCGGACAGAATATAGAGACAAAGCATTTTGAAGAGGCAGGAATCCCTGTAAACCGCGGGAAGATCGTGACGAAGAGCAACGGAAGCATTGAAGGGCTTCCGGGAGTATTTGCAGGCGGCGACTGTGCAAGCGGACCGGCGTCTGTAATCAAGGCGATCGCGGCGGCAAAGGTCGCGGCGGCAAACATTGACGAATATCTGGGGTATCATCATGAGATATCCTGCGACGTTGAGATCCCTGAACCGAGGATTGATGACCGTACGCCGTGCGGAAGGGTGAATCTGACGGAGCGGGAAGCAAGCGAAAGAGTAAAGGACTGGGATGGATGTGAGAACTGCATGACAGAAAAAGAGGCAAGGCAGGAATCAAGCCGATGTCTGCGGTGCGACCATTTCGGATATGGAATATTCAAAGGAGGCAGAGAGAAATTATGGTAAATCTTACAATAGACGGAAAATTAATTTCGGTAAAAGAAAATACCACGATCATGGAAGCTGCCGATCAGAATGGGATTACGATTCCAAGTCTCTGCTACCTGAAGGGAATTAATGAGATTGCAGCCTGCCGTGTGTGCGTTGTGGAGCTGGAAGGAAAAGAGCGTCTTATCACCGCATGCAATAACGTGGCTGAGGAGGGCATGGTTGTCTATACAAACAGCCCGAAGGTCAGAAAGCACAGGAGAAATACGGTGGAACTTCTTCTGTCACAGCATGACTGCCTGTGTGTTACCTGTATGAGAAGCGGCAACTGCAGCCTTCAGAAGATCGCAAATGATCTGGATATTCTGGAGATCCCGTTTAAGAGGGAGCTGGAGCATCAGCCATGGAACAAGAATTTCCCGCTCATCCGTGATTCGGCGAAATGTATCAAGTGTATGCGCTGCATACAGGTCTGTGACAAGGTACAGGGATTACATATCTGGGATCTTGAAGGGACCGGTTCGCGAACCACCGTTAATGTGGCAGGGCATAAGACGATTGATGAGGCAGACTGTTCTCTGTGCGGACAGTGTATTACCCACTGCCCGGTAGGAGCGCTCAGAGAGAGAAGCGATACCGGAAAGGTGTGGAAGGCGCTTGCGGATAAGGATAAGATCGTTGTTGCACAGGTGGCTCCTGCAGTCCGTACGGCGTGGGGCGAGCAGATCGGCCTTAAGCCGGAGGAGGCTACCATAGGAAAGATCATGGATGCCCTTAAGAGAATGGGCGTTGATTATGTATTTGACACGGTATTCTCCGCAGATCTTACGATCATGGAGGAGGGGCATGAATTTGTAGAGCGGTTTACAAGCGGCGAGCTTAAGGACCGTCCGATGTTTACCTCCTGCTGTCCGGGATGGGTCCGCTTTATTAAGAGCCAGTTCCCGCATCTTGTAAGATACCTGTCTACCGCAAAATCGCCGCAGCAGATGTTCGGCGCAGCCATGAAGACATATTTTGCGCAGAAGCTTGGTGTAAGTCCGGATAAGATCTTTACGATATCCGTGATGCCCTGCGTAGCGAAAAAGGCAGAGCGGGAGATGGAATTATTCTATGAAGAGTATGCCGGACATGATATCGATGTAGTGATTACTACAAGAGAGCTGGTGAAGATGATCCGCTCCGCCCATATCCGTCCCGAGACGCTTGTGGATATCGAAAGCGACAGGCCGATGCAGGAGGGCACGGGAGCAGGCGTGATCTTCGGCGCAACCGGCGGTGTTATGGAGGCGGCGCTTCGAAGCGCATACTATATTATCAAAAAGGAAAATCCTCCGGCAGATGCCTTTAAGGCAGTGAGAAGCCAGGGCTTTAATGCAAATAACGGCGTGCAGGAGGCAGAATTCAAGATCGATGATATTACTGTGAGAACAGCGGTTGTCAGCGGACTTGGCAATACAAGAGCGCTTCTTAATAAGATAGAAGCAGGAGAGGTGCATTACGATTTCGTAGAAGTCATGGCCTGTCCGGGCGGATGTGTCGGCGGCGGAGGCCAGCCGATCCATGACGGAGAGGAGCTTGCGTTCGAGCGGGGCAAGAATCTGTATGAGCTTGATGAAAATATGAAGCTTCGCTTCTCCCATGAGAATCCGGATATACTTGCCATGTACGAGGAATTTTTCGAAAAACCGAATTCACATAAGGCGCATATGCTCTTACATACCGAGCATATCGAATAAGTTAAAACAAAAAAGGGACTGCATCCTCGGGACACTCGCAGTCAGCGGCCAGGGTAAGCCCGATCATATCGTTATAGATGCCTTTGGCATT
>CAQNVT010000190.1 GCA_948844705.1 uncultured Dorea sp. | reverse complement strand
GGAGCAGCTTGTGGGCCGGGCGGTCGATATCCGAAGCGCTTAAGCGGTACAGATCCAGATACAGCCATCCGTAATTCCCGCCTGCCGCAAGCTTTCTGAGATCGCTCTCAAACTCCTGGCAAAACCGGATATCCGGCACTCCGGATATATCCTGCGCCTCCTGCGGCTTCACTCTTACGCCTGTCCAGCGCTCTGCCAGCGCATCCGGCGGCAGTATGTATATACTTTCCTTTACGGCTCCGTCGCCGTCCTTTGCCGCAAGCAGAACGGCATCCTTACACGTAAGCCCCGTCAGATACACAAAGTTTCTGTCGGCAAAAAACGGATAATACTCGTCATTTGTCTTTCTTATCTCTTCACCCGAGAACAGCACAAGAAGCGTTCCGGACGGAAGCTTTTTATAAAGCTCTTCTCTGTTTCCCATGTAAAATTCTGATTTCATCTTCGTCGCAAACCTCTCTTTCCACCATATTTTAACACAGACTACGCCTTATATACAACGTTGCCGTCAATCATTGTCTGTATTACCCTGGCATCCGTATCAAGCCCCAGCTTTCCCTTTACCAGGATAATATCGGCGTCTCCTCCCGGAGCAAGGCGCCCGATCCGTCCGTCAAGCCCCAGCTGCAAGGCCGGATTAACGGTCACCATGCGTACCACGCGCTCATGGGATACACCCTCTCTCACCGCTTCCCCCATATGGTGATACAGAGATTCCTCGCTTAAGATCGGAGAATCGGTTATAAGCGCCACATTCACCCCTCTGTCATCCAGAAGCTTCACTGCCTCCACGTCCACCTTCCTCCGTTCCCCGGGCGCACGGTAGGTTGCGATAGGTCCATAGCAGATATCACATCCGCTCTCTATGATCTCCTCCAGATAATCGGCTGCTCCCCATGCATGCTCAAGAGAAAATCTTACATTATAAGCCTTTGCCACCTCAATCGCCGTCAGCATATCATACTGTGTGCAATGAATCTTACACGGAATCTCTCTTTTTAAAGCCGGGATGACCGCCTCCATGTTTGCATCATACTCCGGTTCTTCACCCCGCTCTTTTTTATCCAGGTAATCCTTCGCCTTCCGGAAAGTATCCCAGAGGACATGGGCCACGCCCATACGTGTCATAGGAAGACGCTTCTGATCCCCGAATGTATTTTTCGGATTCCCCCCAAGTGCAATCTTCACTGCTGCCGGCGCCTTTATGGTCATGTCAAATATATTGTCTCCATAAGTCTTTGCCACAAACGCCTGTCCGCAGAAAACATCTCCGCTTCCCGGCGTAAACAGCATGCTGGTGATTCCGTGTTCATACGCCGCCTTAAGCTCCCTTGCCTTCGGATTTACACTGTAACGCGCATCCATCGCCGCCGACACCGGATCTGTCATCTCATTGGCATCATCCACAGCTTTGTCATGGTTAAAATCAAAGAGCCCGATGTGGCTGTGAGCGTCAATAAGCCCGGGCATCACACAAAACCCGGAGGCATCTATTACCTCCGCGTCCTCCGCCCGGATATGCTCTCCCACCTCTTTTATCTTCCCGTCCTCAACAAGAATATCTCCCTCAAAGATATCGTCTCCGTCCGCCATTGTATACAAAGTTCCGCCTGTTATCAGTTTCCTGCTCATCAGAAGATCACCTCCCCGTTTACGATGCTGTGCTTTACCCTTGCCGCATAGGTTGTGACCGGATGCGCGGTAAATATGGAAAGATCCGCATCCTTCCCGGTCTCAAGCGTCCCGATCCTGTCTGATACCCCAAGCATCTCAGCCGGATAAAGGGACATCATCTTTACTACCTCTTCCGCCGGTACACCGGCCCGGTAGGCCTCGATGGCGCTCCATAAAAAGACCTCCCGGCCTTCTGAAAACCCGCCGTTTGAATTCGTAAAGGCGATGCGGTTTCCGTTTTCCACAAGCTCGGTAAGCTTAGAAATATCCATTCCGTTTTTGGCAATCTGTGACATTTCGTTGACATTTCCCAGAATCAGGCCGGTCTTCTGCTCCTTTAACTCCCTTACCGAATCCGCAAAGCAAAAGCCGTCCACCAGATTGAGCTGTACCTTTTCATCCCTCATAAGATGAAGAATACCGTCGATTTCATTCTTCGATGAAGCCGCACAGAACACCTGCATGCTCTGCCTGTCAAATACATCTATGATCGTCCGCTGCCCCTCCGTACGTTCGTTCTCCGGTGTGCTCCTCGCCTTACGCAGGCTTTCCTGAAACAGATGGAAGATTCCCATCTTTGTCATCGGAAGCCGGTGAGCTTCCCCATAAAATCTTTTTACCGCGGAGGTCACGCTGCACTTTAATCCGGCGCGCTCCTTTACAAGTCTTTTCCCCATCCGCTGGGGCGCCGTCTTGCACACCGCGATCTGTCCGCCCATTACATTGACGTTCGTCGGCGCAAGACCGATTGCCGTAATACCGCTTTTATAAAACTCCTGTGCGTTTACTTCATCCGGATCAATGCTGTACTTTAAATTCATCTCCGGCGTCACCGGATCTGAATATTCCCCGTTATCCGGATATTTGGAAGGAATCCCCATCGCACCGATTCCGGATACCGGATCGATAAATCCCGGAAACACCTCCAAGCCCCCGGCATCAATCACCTCCGCTCCCTGCGCGTCAAGCTCCTTTCCCATATCCTTTATCAGACCATCCTCTATAAAAATATCAAAGCCTGACAAAACAGTCCCGTTACCGACATGGACCGTCCCGTTTTTCACTAAATACATCGTATGTCTTCCTTTCTGTCTGTCCCTGTATTTTTCCGATATCTTCACAGACTCCCGAAAGGGGAACACTCCTTCATGGACTGCCCCCTTTTTAATCCTTTTGCTCTTTTACTCTTCTACATCTACTGCCACCCAGTTTATATAGCCGTTGGTGGACACATAATAATTTTTCACCTTATTTGCTACAAAAGTCGGACTCTGCTCCAGATACTCCGGTGCAATAATGGCATTTTTCACAAGTAATGATTCTGCCTCAAGATAGATATCTGCTTTTTCCTGATCGTCAACAATATTTGCCGCCGAATCACAGAGCTCCTTAAACTTCTTTGAATCCTCGTTGTCCCAGCCTGTCTTAGCCGAATTAAAATATCCGTTTTCCGGGTCGAACAGCATCAGAACCGCGCTCGGCTCATTATAATATGGTCCCCATCCGCCTACTGCAATATCATAATCGCCGGCATCAATCTTCTCCCACATTACGTTCCACTCCATCATGTCGATCTCAACATTAATTCCGAGATTTGCTTCCCAGATCTGCTTATACCACTCCGCCATCTTCTTGGAAAGCTCATTGGTTCCGCGGCTTGCATAACGAAGGGTTACCTGGGAAGCATCCGCCGGCTTTCCAAGCTCCTTAAGCCCTTCCTCTAAGAGCGCCTTCGGATCCTTGTTCTCGTCCTGAAGCTCCTTTACGAAATAATTCTTTCCTCCAACCAGCTCCGTATAGGTCTTTTCACCCACCAGCATCGTATCCGGCATTACCGAATAAATCGGAAGCGCCTGCCCGTCGCGTAAGGTATCCACGAATTCCTGACGGTCAAATGCCGCTGAGAGCGCCTGTCGTATCTTTGTATTTGATAAATATTCATTTTTAAGATTAAACATCAGAAATTCCGGTGCATCATCTGGAACCGTCTCCGTATGGGAAATCCCCGCTCCTTCAATCTGCTCGCCCCAGTTCGGATCAGATGTTGCAACCACATCGATCTCCTGGTTAATGAATGCCTGGATCGCCGTAGCAGGCTCCTGAATAACCTTCTGCACGATCTTGTCTAACTTTACATTTTCTGCATCCCAGTAATTCTCGTTTTTCACTACTACAAGCTCTGTATTCTGGCTCCAGGAATCTACCTTAAAGGGGCCGCTGCAGATGATCTTATCTGCGGATGAGCCGTAAGACTCTCCCCATTCCTCATACTTATCCTGTCTTACAGGGAAAACACTCGATATCAGCTCCGGGAAATAGGATGCCGGATGGGTAATCTTAATCTCCAGAGTCGTATCGTCCGTTGCTTTTACAGCGATATCTTCCGCTGTCTTTCCATCCTTGCTGTATAATGCCTCACCGAAGTTTTCAATGACGCCGTCAAAAAGCCATGCGTTTACGGCCGCCGTATCCGGATCTGCCATCAGCTTTAACGTATACTCAAAATCCTTTGCCGTAAGCGGCTCTCCGTCGCTCCACTTTGCATTTTCATGCAGATGGAAGGTATAGGTAAGCCCGTCCTCGCTTGCTTCCCAGCTCTCTGCCGCTGCCGGGATGATTTCCGTCGTGTTTCCGTCACTTGTAACATTGCGGATCAGCGGGTCGCAGATCAGGTTGTGAGCCTCATTATCCGGCCCTGTCGCATCCATAATCGGATTCAGGCCGACAACGACACTGTTCACACTATAGTTAAATACCTTGTTTCCTCCGGCGCTTCCGCCTCCGTCTGACTTCTCACTCTTACCCCCGCCGCATCCGGCAAGAGAACCTGCAGCGAGAACCGCAGCCATAATACCTGCAAGCATCTTTGTTCTCTTCTTCATACATGTGTTCCTCCTTAAATAATATCTTTTTATATACTTTCAGCAGCCTCTGCTGTGAAATTCAACTCGTCCGTTCTATGGCACGCCACATAATGATCCGGCTTTACCTCGATAAGCGCCGGCGTCTCCTGCCTGCACAGATCCGTTGCGTACCGGCACCTTGCCGCAAAACGACAGCCGGGCTTAGGATTAATGGGACTTGGGATCTCACCCTCGATCGGAATCCGCTTTTTTTCCTTTTCAGCATCCGGATCCGGTATCGGTATCGCCGACATCAGAGCTTTTGTATACGGATGCAGCGGCTCGTCATAGAGCTCGTCGCTCCCGGCAAATTCCACCATATTTCCAAGATACATTACGCCCACACGGTCCGAAATATGTTTTACCATGGACAGGTCATGGGCAATAAACAGATACGTCAGGTTCTTTTTCTTCTGAAGCTCGATCAGAAGATTTACGACCTGCGCCTGTATCGATACGTCGAGCGCCGAGATCGGCTCGTCACACACGATAAATTCCGGCTCAATAGCGAGCGCCCTCGCAATTCCGATACGCTGCCTCT
>CAQNVT010000189.1 GCA_948844705.1 uncultured Dorea sp. | reverse complement strand
ATGATCCAAGGGTGTATCCCTCATCATGTGCCTTTCGAAATTAGTATTTTCTTAACTTAATGACATTGAAATTAATTTTACTACGTCCCAGATTGAAAATACCCTGTCCCTAAATGCATTTTTTCATATAATCTTTTATATGCGGCGTATTTCTTTTCAAATATCTCGCCTTTTTCTTCATCCGGTTCTTCACACCTGCGCAGGCGACATGCTCACAGGCAAGTTTCATCTGAAATGCCAGCGCTTCCTTAAGGGCCAGATACAGCTCATCCACAGTTGTGTGCAGTGTAAGGCCCGCGATAGTTCCCGTAACCTGATAGTTAATATCCGGAGTTCCGGAGGAACCAAACTGGGGGAGGATCATGACTCCGGTTGAGGACCGGGAGACTCTTTTATCCATATAATCCCAGAAATCAAGCTGATTTTCCTGACAATAATTCCATTCATCCTTAAATTAAAATTTTTTCCGACAGAAAGGAGCGGACGGTGAATGTATTATACCGCTTGGGTTTATAAAGGAAGACTTTGTATATGGTGTTTCCAGACCTGCTGACAGCGGACAGACTGTGGCAGGGCAGGAAGTATTCCCGATGTATAAGGTGGAAATAGAGGATCAGAAAGGGGAGCCGGTAAAAAGCTAAGAACAGAGGGGCGTTTATATTCTATTTTCTCCATTTCAGGTAATCCAGAAAAAAGAGATGTTTTTCTTTTGAAATGGTATGGTTTAGTTTTGGATCGGATTCACGATGACAGGCATAGAGCCCGCCATAGCGGATCATCTTAAAGTGCTTTTCCGGGATATGCCGGATGAGCCGCTGAATAAATTCAATGGCAGGGAGAGACTCCTCTACGTAAGCATTATCTTCATGGCGGTTGTAAAGGAAGGGCCAATTTTAGCTTCCATTTTGTTAAGGAGGGCGGTACGGAAAGCATTACGTAAATAGTTGTAGTTGAAATGATTGACTGTTTTCCAAAAGTTATTATCACTGAGTCCACCCTCGGAAACAAGGCAGTGGAAGGAAACATATTTAAGATAGCCGCAGTGGGGACAGGAATACATGGTGCCGCCGAAGGAAGGATCACCACAGTTAATCATTTTATCAATATTTTCCATCTCAGTTTTTCTGGGATGAAGAGTATATTTAATTTCTTTATAATGGTCGGTAGAGATTTTTTGTAAGATATTCATAGAACTATTATGCAGGAAAACATAAAAAAAGAACCCCCTAATTCCCCGATGAATGGGGGTTAGGGGGTTGAAGTGTCGAAGACACTTTTTTACAGCCTTACAGCATTTCTCTCCTCAATTCTTCGCCTGTCTTCATAGACAAGAGCCCCGGTGCGATATCAAATACACTCCTGGCACCCGTATCGCCGGCTTTTGACAGGCGGTAAGCAGCTCTTGCATAACAGATCAGCACGCTTGCGGTAAATTCCGGATTGGAATCAAGCTTCAGGGAATATTCGATAACATGCCTGTTCCCTTCGGAACCGGTCTCGCCGCTTCGGATCACGAAGCCCCCGTGAGGCATTTTGCTATGTCGTGTCTTTAACTCCTCTTCGGTAATAAATTCTACGGTGGTATCATATTCGTCAAAATAATTCGGCATGGTCTTGATAGCTTCCTCGATCGACTTCAGGTCTGCGCCCTCTTCCGGAACGACATAGCATTCTCTTAAATGCTTCTCTCTTGTCGTAAGTGACGGTTCGCTTCCGCTTCGTACCTGTTCAACAGCCTTTTCGATCGGAACGGTATACTGAATGCCGTTTTTTACGCCTTCTATACGGCGGATTGCGTCGGAATGTCCCTGGCTTACACCCTTTCCCCAGAAGGTATACGTACTTCCCTGGGGCAGGATGGATTCGCCGTACAGGCGGTTCAGCGAGAACATTCCTGGATCCCAGCCGACGGAAATGATGCTGACGTTTCCGCCCTCCTTTGCCGCTTTATCCATATTTGCAAAATATTCAGGGATCCTGGCGTGGGTGTCAAAGCTGTCGATCGTATTAAAATGGGCTGCAAGCTTCGGCCCCATGACCGGGAGGTCTGTTGCGGAGCCGCCGCACAGTACCAGAACGTCGATCTCATCCTTCATGGAGAGTATGTCATCCATATGCTTCACAGCGACTCCGTCTGTCGCAATCTTTACGGAAGAGGGCTCTCTTCTTGTAAATACGGCCCCAAGCTCCATATCCTCATTCCTGCGGACTGCCTGCTCGACGCCCCGTCCGATATTACCGTATCCAACGATACCGATTCTGATTTTATTCATACTTATCATCCTTTCTTATATTATTATGATTTATATAAATTTCCTGTGAAACCAAGGTGATTATATCATATATTTTCCGGGTGTAAAATATCTTTTCCTCTTGTATTTCCATCCGAATAGTGATATATTAAAACTAGTTTAGGAACCATACTATATTATTATATACCCATACCGAAAAAACTTAATAAAGAGGAGACGTTAAAAAATGAAATATGACTTTGATACAGTCATTGACCGTCATCATACATCCAGTATAAAATGGTGTCCCGGCAACATGCTTAGAGAGATGGGGCTTACGGAGAGGTTTGATGACGAGACGCTGGCGCTTTTTACGGCGGATATGGACTTCCGGTGCGCCCGGCCAGTGATAGATGCGATGGAGAAGGTGGCGGAGCACGGCATTTTCGGATATTCCGGAATTAAAGGAATGCCAGAGTATAATCAGGCTGTCTGCCGCTGGTTCCGGGATCGGCATGGCTGGAGCTTTGACGAGGAGGCGGTTCTGTTTGTAAACGGTACAGTCAAGGCTCTGGAGCTTGCCGTCCGGGCATATACGAAAAAGGGCGACGGGATTATAATTACGAGACCTGTGTACGGTCCGTTTACCGGTGCTATAGAAAAAACGCAGAGAAGGGTCGTAAACAGTGATCTGAATAATCGGGACGGCTATTATACGATGGATTTCGAAGATATCGAGAGGAAAGCAGGAGAGCAGGATGTATCCATGTTTATTCTCTGTAATCCGCATAATCCGACGGGGCGTGTCTGGACCTATGAGGAGTTAAAAAGACTTGCGGAAATATGCGAGAGGAACCATGTGTTACTGCTCTCCGATGAGGTGCACTGCGATCTGGTGAGAAAGGGTGTGCGCTTTGTGCCGGCGGCTAAGGCAGGAAAGCCCGGGAATACGGTGGTGCTGACTGCGATCAACAAAACATTTAACTGTGCAGGCCTGGCATGCTCCCATGCGGTTATCACGGATGCCGGACTGCGGGAGAAATTTAAGGCCGTCAATGACAGCATGCCGAATCCATTTGGGATTGAGGCAGTGATAGCGGCATACACAAAAGGCGACGAATGGCTGAAGCAGCTTAATGAATATCTGGACGGGACCATAGACTGGGCCGTTGGATATATTCATGAGAAGCTTCCGGGGGTAAAGGTCCGGAAGCCGGAGGGGACGTATGTCCTGTGGATGGATTTTAAGGATACCGGACTGACGCCGGAGGAGGTGCACGACAGAATTTATAATAAAGCAAATGTATGTCTGGAGCCGGGGGAGATGTTTGACCCGGTGCATGGAAGGTCCTTTGAGAGAATCTGCATACCTTCGCCCCGCAGCGTGATCAGGGAGGCCTTTTACAGGATCGGGGAGCAGTTCCGGGACGTGAGAGGAGAAATGTGAAATGATATATAATTTTGATACGGTCATCGACCGTCGTCATACCTCCAGCGTAAAATGGGGATGCGGCATGCAGGTTAAGGAATGGAACTTTACCGAGAGGTTTGATGACGAGACGATAGCGCTTTTTACGGCGGACATGGACTTTCGATGTCCGCAGCCGGTCATAGAGGCATTAAAGAGGGTCGTGAGGCACGGAATATTCGGCTATTCCGGTACGGCGGGGCTGCCGGAGTATAATCAGGCGATCTGCCGCTGGTTCAGAGAGCGTCATGACTGGGAAATCCATCCCGAGAGCATTGTAAGCTGCAATACGGCGACAGAGGCGCTGGACATTGCGATCCGCGCCTATTCCAGAGAAGGAGACGGAATTCTGATCACCCGGCCGGTTTATGGTCCGTTTACGGATGCGATCCTTAAAAACCGACGCAGAGTGGTGGATAGCCGGCTCATCGACAATGACGGCTATTATACGATGGATTTTACGGATATCGAGAGAAAAATAAGAGAAGAAAACGTCACGGTTTTCGCGCTGTGCAGTCCGCACAATCCGGCAGGCAGAGTCTGGTCAGAGGACGAGCTTAAATGTCTGGCGGAAATCTGTGAAAGAAACGGCGTGATTATTATTTCGGACGAGGTGCATTGTGAGTTTACGCGGAAAGGCGTTACCTTTCTTACGATGGCGAAGATTGGGAAGCCTGAAAATACGGTTGTTGTGACCGGAATTAACAAATCATTTAACTGCGCGGGACTATGCGCCGCACAGGTGATGATCGCAGATGAGAGGCTTCGTGCCGGATTTAAAAAGGAGCAGGGAATGAGCCTTCCGAATCCCTTTGCCATTGCCGCCGTAATTGCCGGTTATACGGAGGGCGATGAATGGGTGGATCAGGTAAATGCATATATTGAGGATACCATCGACTGGATTTTGGAATACGTAAAAAAATATCTTCCGAAGGTGAGGATCAGAAGACCGGAGGGAACCTATATTTTGTGGGCGGATTTCAGAGGTACGGGATTAAGCCCGGAGGAAATACATGACCGGATCTACAACAGGGCCAATGTATGTCTGGACTCAGGGAGCGGATACGATCCGGAGCAGGGAAGCGGATTTGAGCGGATCTGCATACCGTCGCCCAGAGCGATCATCAAGGAGGCCTTTGAGCGAATCGCAAAGGAATTTGCCGACTGTATGGAATAAGTAATTTGACAAAGCCTTAAAAATGTGCCATGATAACCATCAGGAGGAATCAGGATGGATATGGAAAAGGAACAAAAGGAAGGTACTTATAGGACTTATACTCCTTATCAGATGTCTGTGATCATGGAACGGATGCACGCGATTAATACGGGGGCGGAGGTGATTGATTACGGAGACGGGGAGAAGCTTTATCCGGTGGAGGCACATATATTAAGCTCTATCGCAGAGCATCCGGGAACCTTTGTGACAGAGCTTGCCAGGGAATGGAACAGGACAAAGGGAACGATTTCGCAGATACTCAAGAAACTGGAAAGTAAAAATCTTGTATACCGGAAATACGAGTCGAGAGATAAAAGAAAGGCTTCCCTGTATGTATCAGAGGAGGGGATGAGGCTGCATCAGGCGCATGTGGCTTACGATACGAAGAGCTATGAGCGGTTTTTTGACGAGCTTACAAAATATTATTCCAGGGCGCAGATCTGGCAGACCTTCGAGGTTCTGGAGAAGTGGATAGAGCTGGAAAAGGAGTGGACTTCGGTCTGGTAGACGAAAAAGGGCGGTTGTGTAAAAGCAGCTGCCTTTTCTTATTGGAATTTTCAGGAAATCTATGTTTTGATGGCGGATGCTTCTGCCAGGGCGGTGGGCGTTGAATTTAATACGCCTGAATTTACACCGGCGATTTTTACACTCTGTCTGTTCGGCATGGCGCTGATGTCCGCGGGATATTTTATTGCATGTCTCGTTGCGTTGAAGCCTTTGGACGTAGTAGTTACGAAAAATGTAGACACACAGGAAACGAAAAAAAGAAGCTTTGCTCCCTATATGTCTGATGCGGCTATGATGGGGCTGACCATTTATATGATGATCGATTATGTAAAAACCAAACCGAGTATTATCGCCGCAGCAGTGTCGGCTATCGTAATGTATGGGATCATGCAGCTTGCCAGAAGGATCAAAAACGGTACGCTGGAGAGCTTTGGAATGGCGATTGCCATGATCTGTGCGATGATCGTCGGTCAGTTTGTTACGGTAATGATGGGTTAAAGGAGGGGAAAATAATGTCAGATATAAATGTAAATAACACAGAGGCCGTTTATGATGAGGGAAAGGCGCAAAGCGATTATGCAAAAAGCTTTATGCCGAAAGTTCACAGGATCGGGAGGGGCACCATGCTTATTTCCCTTCTGCTTACATTTCTTCCGGTTTTATATTTTATTTTCGTGAAAGGTTATATGGCGTCTGCGCAAAGCTTTGTCACCGTTGCGATTACGATTTTCGGCCTGAATCTTGGCATCTGGATCACGGAGCCGCTGGCGTACTGGCCGGCGCTTGGAAGCGCCGGAACCTACATCGGGTATCTCTCAGGAAATGTAGGCGCACAGAGGTTTCCTGTGGCGCTGAACGTACAGTCTGCCATGAGGACGACGATCCATACGCCACGCGGCCAGGTTGCCACGATCATCGGTATTGCCGCCTCCGTATTTTCCAATCTGATTCTGCTGCTGATATTTATTCTGGCAGGCGAGCAGATCATCAAGGTGCTTCCGGAGGTTGCGATCGCGTCCTTTTCCTTTGTAATGGTCGGCCTGATTCCGGCGATCCTGATCATGGCATTAAACGGACAGGATGGTATTGCGAAGGGATTTATGGCAAAACTGCCTTACATTTTACTTACGGTCGTATTTAAACTGATCGTTGACCGCATTCCGGCTCTTGCGGCATGGGGAATGGCAATTAATGTTGCGCTCTGTATAGGTCTGGGCTACGTTCTTTTTAAGCGGGACAGTAAAAATGATGAGCAGAGTGCTTCTTAAACGGGGAGGTGTAATGTATGCGGTTTATCGATATGCACTGTGATTCGGTGTGGACGATGTTTATGAAGGATCCGGACATTGCGGATCTGTATGATTCGAAGGTAACCTCTGTGGATTTTAAGAGGATGAAAAAGGCCGGGCAGCTCGCGCAGTTTTTTGCCGTGTGCCTGATGCCGGAAGGCTGTGAGTCGGAGCTTGGGATCGAGCCGATCCCCTGGTGTTATTTTATAAGGCTTCTGCGGGAATATCTTTTAAGAAATGTATTGGAGCACCAGGATATTATTGAGATGGCCTATAATGGAGATGACATTTTGCGGAATATGAATAACGGAAAAATGTCTGCGATCCTGTCTATGGAGGACGGTGCCGCGGTAGGGGGAGATCTGGACACGCTGAAGACCTATTATGATATGGGCTACCGGGCGCTTACGCTTACATGGAATTATGAAAATTGCTTCGGCGCGCCCAATTCCAGGGATCCGGTGATTATGAAGAGAGGGCTTACGCCCTTTGGTCTGGAGGCCGTCCAATATATGCAGGAGCTGGGAGTGCTCGTGGATGTTTCCCATCTCTCTGAAGGCGGCTTTTATGATGTGGCCAGAGTTTGTAAAAAGCCCTTTGCGGCGACTCATTCGAACGCGATCGCTCTTGGTCCGCATCAGCGCAATCTGACCGATGACCAGATCCGGGTCCTGGGAGAAACCGGAAGCGTGACAGGACTTAATTTCGGACCGGAATTTCTAAACAGCGATATCACCTGTACGCGAAGCACCGTTTCGCTTATAGCAAAGCACGCGCGCCATATGGCAAATGTAGGAGGCGTCGAATGCGTCGGTATCGGAGGTGATTTGGACGGTATCGAGGGCGGCGGTAAAGGTTTTGGTAAGAGAGCCGATTTCATAGGTGTGGAGT
>CAQNVT010000188.1 GCA_948844705.1 uncultured Dorea sp. | reverse complement strand
GAAAAAAACAGACGGAATCATTATCATGGGAACCTTTAAGGCCGAATACAGTTGTTATCTTGCGAATCAGATTAAGATTCCGCTCCTGTGCCTCGATACACTGGGAATTATGGATACCTGCGATGCGGTCGTGTCCAACAACATGATGGGGGGCTACAGGATGACCAACTATCTGTTTGAGATGGGACACAGCAGGATCGGTTTTGTCGGGACCAGGCTGGCTACGGACAGCATTGACAACCGTTACCTGGGATATATAAAGTCGCTTATGGCGCACGGGGTTAAGCCGAAGGAAGAGTGGATCATCGAGGACCGGGACAGGGAATTCGGACGCATCGACCAGGGGAGGAAGTTTTGCCTTCCGGAGGAGATGCCGACGGCCTTTTTCTGTAACTGCGACGTTGCGGCGGAGATCCTGATCCATAAGCTGAACGCGGCAGGCTATACGGTTCCGGGTGACGTATCGGTGGCAGGGTTTGACAATTATGTGATCAGCCAGTCGGTAAAGCCCGGGATTACAACCTATGAGATCCACGTGAAGGAGATGGCGGAGAGAGCCGTGCATATTCTTCTCCATAAGCTTAGGAATATGAAGTATTCTACAGGAGTATTTATGTTCCCGGGAAGCTTTATCGAAAGGGACAGTGTAAAGAGGATCGGACCGGCGGTACGGTTTATCTGAAATAGAAAGCAAAAAACCGGCATATGCGGATTTTCAGTATCTGCATATGTCGGTTTTTTTCTGCTTTTTACCGGCAAACATGTGAACGGTAATGGGTTTTTGGATATTATATAAAATCCGAAAAGAAATAGATTGACTTTTACTTTGTTTTATGATTAATATATTTGTATATAAAGATTAAAATTAATCTCAAAATTAAGCTAAATTAATCAAAAGCGGAGGAGCGGATTATGGGAATTTTATTTGACGAGGAAAAAAAGATATTTAAGCTGGACACGGAGCATACAACCTACATGGCGGGACTTTCCGACGAGGGGTATGTCGGACATGTATATTACGGAAAACGGTTGAAAAATATCGGAGGGAAATATCTGCTCCGGATGGAGGAAACACCGTTTACGCCTTTGGTGAATAAAAGGGAAAAGAATTCTTTCCTGGACTGCTTTCCGATGGAATATCCTACGGGAGGAATCGGAGATTACAGGGAAAGCTGCCTGAATGTAAGAAACTCACGGGGGAGTATGGGATGCGAGCTGCTTTATGAGGACCACGAGATCCGGAAGGGAAAACCGGCGCTTCCCGGGCTTCCGGCGTCCTTCGGAGGCGAGGATGAGGTACAGACGCTTAAGATCATCTGTGCGGACGGAATCCTGGGGCTTACGGTTACGCTTTTCTATTCGGTATTTGAAAAGGAAGATGTGATTACAAGAAGTGTGTCTGTGGAAAATAACGGAACAGAAAGCTTAAGTCTTGAGAAGGTGTACAGCGCCTGCCTGGATATGGATAATCAGGAGTTTGAGATGCTGACCTTATGCGGCTCGTGGGCGAGAGAGCGTCATATACAGAGGAATAAGGTGCATGCCGGCCGGCAGCTGGTATCCTCCGTGAAGGGGGAATCCAGCCATCAGGAGCATCCGTTTATGGCGCTTGTGACGCCGGGGACTACGCAGGAGGCAGGGGAAGTCTACGGGATGCATTTTGTCTATTCGGGAAATTTTATCGCCCAGACAGAGGTGACGCAGTTTGACCGTGTGCGTATGGTGCTGGGCATACATCAGGAGGATTTTTGCTGGAGACTTGCGCCGGGAGAAAGCTTTCAGGCACCGGAGGCCGTAATGATCTATTCTGACTGCGGACTCGGGAAGATGAGCCGCTCTCTCCATGACTTTTACAGAGAGCATCTGATCCGCAGTCCTTACAAATATAAAAAGCGGCCGGTGCTTATTAATAACTGGGAAGCGACGTATTTCGAGTTTGATACGGAAAAGCTTCTTGCGATCGCCGGGGAAGCGCGGAAAAACGGGATCGAAATGCTTGTCATGGATGACGGGTGGTTCGGGAAACGCAATTGGGATGACAGCTCCTTGGGCGATTGGACGGTAAATGAAGAGAAGCTTAAGGGCGGGCTTCCGAATCTGGTGCATAAGGTGAGAGAGCTGGGCATGGAGTTCGGGATCTGGTTTGAGCCCGAGATGATATCCGCCCGGTCCGAGCTTTACCGGGAGCATCCGGATTGGGCGATCCAGATTGAGGGAAGAGAGCCGGGACAGAGCAGGGCGCAGTACGTACTTGATCTGTCCAGAAAAGAGGTCCGTGATTATGCGTATGAATGTGTGGCAGGAATTTTAAGAAGCGCGCCGATTTCCTATGTGAAATGGGATATGAACCGGCAGCTTTGCGATATGGGAAGCGCCTGCCTGCCTCCGGAGGCGCAGGGAGAGCTCTTTCACAGGTATGTGCTGGGCCTTTATGAGATGCAGGAGCGTCTTGTGACGGAATTTCCGGAGGTTCTTCTTGAGAACTGCTCCGGCGGAGGTGCCAGGTTCGATCCGGGAATGCTTTACTACAGCCCGCAGATCTGGTGCTCGGACGATACGGATGCCATAGAGCGTCTCCGGATTCAGGAGGGAACGGAGCTTATCTATCCGCTGTCTGCGATGGGTGCCCACGTAAGCGACTGCCCCAATCATATCGTGGGCAGGACAACGCCGTTTGAGACACGGGGAAATATTGCTCTTTCCGGTACCTTCGGGTATGAGCTGGATATTACGAGGATAGCGGAGGAGGACAGAAAGCAGATACCGGGACAGATCGCGCTGTATCATAAATTCAGCGGGCTTATCCAGGCCGGGGACTACTACCGCATTTCATCGTGGACGGATCAGAAGCCCCTTGACTGCTGGGAGGTGGCGGCAAAGGACGGCTCCCATGCGCTGCTGACCTGCGTGAATGTGCTGGGACGTCCCAATGTGCGGAGCATTATAATTAAAGTAAAGGGACTTAAGCCCGATTCATACTATCGGCTCGAGGGCACGGAGGAGATATATACCGGCGAAGAGCTTATGAGCTGCGGCTTTATGGTAAGGGATCTGAACGAGGATTTTAAGAGCAGGCTGTATCATTTTGTATGTGAAGAGAATGCATAGAAAAAGGAGAGATAAGAGACTATGGGGAAGGTCAGGCTTGCAGATATCGGAGAAAGGCTGGGAGTAAGCCCGGTGACGGTGCACAACGCGCTTTCCGGGCATAAAGGAGTAAGCGAGGGGCTTCGCATGCGGATCATGGAGACGGCGAATGAGATGGGCTATACGCCTTCGTCTGCAAAGAAAAAGGAGACGCAGAGCGGGGAGTTCCGCAGGATCGGGGTGCTGATCGCGGAAAATTATCTGGCACAGTATTCGACCTATTACTGGAAGATGTATCAGGAACTTTCATTGATCGCTACGGTGAAGAGATGCTATACGACCATCGAGGTGCTGAAAAAGGATGTGGAAAAGAAAACCCTTGAGCTTCCGCAGATCGTA
This sequence comes from uncultured Dorea sp., assembly GCA_948844705.1. Classification (GTDB taxonomy): domain Bacteria; phylum Bacillota; class Clostridia; order Lachnospirales; family Lachnospiraceae; genus CAPEBR01. The sequence continues at coordinate 868 of CAQNVT010000188.1, read as the reverse complement.
AAAAATGGCAGTATTGAAGGGCTTATCATTATCGGAGAGATCGACAAAAAATATATAAGGAGCCTGAGAAAAAGGACGGTAATGCCGATTATTTTTCTTGATTTTTATGACAATGAGATCGCGAAGGATGCGGTGATCGCCGATAATTTTTACGGCATGTACCAGATGACGGAGCTCCTTTTCGAGCAGGGGATGGAAAAGATCGGATTCATCGGCTCGGTGTATGCGACGAGTAGCATTATGGACCGGTACTGCGGGTTCAGGAAGGCGATGCTTGAGCATAGGGTGGCTGTTCCGCAGGAGTGGCTGATCGAGGACAGAGACGAGGTGGGGCAGGTGGCCTTTGATCTGCCGGTGTGCCTGCCGGAGGCCTTCGTATGCAACTGTGATCTGGTGGCGGGAATGCTGGCGCTTAAGCTTCAGGAAAGAGGAGTCCGTGTTCCGGAGGACGTATCGATCGTAGGGTTTGACAATTATCTCTATCCGGGGTACGCAGATATGCAGATCACGACCTATGAGGTGAACATGAAGGCGATGACAAAGGTCGCGATTGACAAGATGCTTAAGCAGCTGCGTAATCCCCAGTTGGGGCGGACGCTTGAGGTAGTCTCCGGACACATTATATGGAAGAAAAGCGTGAAAATGAAATTAAATTAATATTTTGGATTAATTAATTTTTAAATTAAGTAAAAAACGACAGTAAAATGTACAAAATAGATAAAAATAAAGAGTATAAAATGATTTAAATATACGAAAATGTGCAAGACAATAAGAAATCATTGAAATTTCCATGGAAAAGTAATAAAATTAAATTAACTTAAAAATAGTTAAAAAATACTAAAATGGAGGTAAGAAAACAATGAAAAAG
>CAQNVT010000187.1 GCA_948844705.1 uncultured Dorea sp. | reverse complement strand
CGAAATACTGCGGATAGCGACATACAATCTTATCTTCTGCCTTTGGGGTGTCGGGGAAGAAAAGAAAGTTATGCACTACCTCAAGCAGCCTTCTTACCGTCCTTTGCGGGAATCTCCTTATCAAAAACTGTTCTGCCGTTCACGCCGGCAATCGGTTCCACGATCTGGCAGATCACGTCTCCTTTATCTGCATTATTGACAATGTTCAGTTCTGCGTAATTTACCTGGCCTGACTCATTGACAGGCAGTTCCCGGTTCTTTTTGCGTGGAAAATGGTCAATGACATAACCATCCTTTCCGTGAACCGGCAGTATTCCTTCCGCGATCAAAAATAGATGGAAATATCTGTCCTCAGCGTCGGACAGTTTATCGAGCAATGCTTCATCTACCCCAAAATTCACTTCATTTTCTTTCAGAACCGGTGCCAGCATGTCACGGTTGATTTCCTTGCCCTGTCCCACTGGCGGATAAACCAGAAGCCATGCGGCCAATTGATTTTTAATGGAAAATATGAACGGCTGTGCATCCAGATCGGGAAGTACTTTCTCAGGCTCCGGCTCCGGTTTTGCTTCTGTTTTCTCAGAATCTGCAGGAGGAACCGCTTTCGGCTCTGCTTCTTTCAAACGCTTCTCTGCGGTGGATGTAACAAACTGACGCAGCCGAACCAGCTCTTTTTCCAGCTCGGCTGCGGAAAGTATCTCATGATCTTCGGACAGACCGGACAGACAAAATGCGGGAATCGGCGACTGTCCTGCCTGTTCCGTCCATAAGTCCCGGAGCTTGTTCACAGGATGTTCGAACGGCAGCTGTAATGAAGCCGGATCAGGTAAAATTTCCGGAATCTTTTTTTCCCCTGCCGGAGGTCTGGAATCCGGAGTTCCTTTTTCTTCTTTGTCCAAAGCAGTTTCGAACAGCTTTGACAATACTGTTTTTACTAGTGACATATTTCGTATGCCTCCTGATTCCCTCAGCATTTTGGAGGTTGTAGAATCTCCATATTTGACAAGAAATTTTATTGATTTATTCTTCTACGAATGCACTCTTATCCATTCCGCAGATCGGGCATACCCAGTCTTCCGGAATATCTTCGAATGCAGTGCCCGGTGCGATTCCGTTATCCGGATCACCGACCTCTGGATCATATACATAGCCGCATGGTTCACAAACATATTTTTTCATGATTTTTTACCTCCGTTGTTTAATATCATTTTCTGTAATTTTCATTACTCTTTATAGGATACACGAAAAGTCTGTTTATTTCCATAAAATATCACAATTTTAATATATTTTTTTATAATGTGATTTTTTACCGGCCGGCTTCCCATCTGCCCGATGCACCGCATGGAAGGATGAGTCCGGAATCCGTCACCGGAAGTCCGATTTCCTGTGAATTTACATTACCGCGGAAGCTTCCAAGCTCCGTGCCCAGCATATAGGTCAGTACGGAAGGTGCAAGCCCGGTCGTATAAGAATTTATAAGGAAAAACAAAGGGTTGTCGGACAAAAGTCTGGCGCACAGCATTATAAGAGGGTGGATGGCATCCTCGATCTTCCAGATTTCTCCCTTTGGGCCTCTTCCGTAGGAGGGCGGGTCCATGATAATGGCATCATAATGATTTCCCCGGCGGATTTCCCGCTCTACAAACTTGACACAGTCATCCACGAGCCAGCGGATGGGTCTGTCCGAAAGGCCGGAGGAAGCCGCATTTTCCTTTGCCCAGCCAACCATGCCCTTCGAGGCGTCCACATGGGTTACCTGTGCGCCTGCCGCTGCCGCCGCTAAGGTGGCGCCTCCCGTATATGCAAAAAGATTCAATACCTTAATCGGGCGTCCGGCGCTTTTGATCTTTTCGGAAAACCAGTCCCAGTTGGCCGCCTGCTCGGGAAAAAGCCCCGTATGCTTGAAGCTGAAGGGCTTCAGATTAAAGGTAAGCTCCTTATAATGAATCTGCCACTGCTCGGGAAGCCCGCGGAATTCCCATTCGCCTCCGCCCTTTTTGCTCCGGTGGTAGTGCCCGTTCTTCTGCTTCCACTGCGGTGAGGTCTTCGGTGTATTCCAGATGACCTGCGGGTCTGGCCGCACCAGGATATATTTTCCCCAGCGTTCCAGTTTCTCGCCCTTGCTGCAGTCTATTACTTCATAATCGTCCCAGTTATTTGCAATCCACATGATCTTATATCCTCTCTTGAAATCCATAAGGAGTATAACATAGGGACAGGGCAAAGTGCAATCTGGGACGTAGTATTTTTAGAAATACTACGTCCCAGATTGCACTTTGCCCTGTCCCCAATGGCCATCATATAGATAATATCTATATATAAAACAACATATCAAAAAACTCTATTTGAAGCCTGCCCAAACTATTTATATAATATAAAGCAGGAGGGAAAATAATATGTTTATTGATACGCACATGCATGAGATGACCTTTTCTAAGGACAGCTTTTTAAGTCTTGATGAAATGGTACGGATCGGAAAGCAAAAAGGGCTCGGCGGAATCTGCATTACGGACCATGACAGCATGAGATTCCGGGATTACGCGGCGGAGTATACAGAGCGGACAGGCTTTCCGGTATTTGTAGGAATCGAGTATTATTCGCTGCAGGGCGACATAGTTGCCTTTGGCATCCGGGAATATCCGAGGAAGCGGATTCCTGCCCAGGAATTTATTGATCTTGTAAAGGAACAGGGCGGCGTGTGCTTTGCGGCGCATCCCTTCAGGAATAATAACCGGGGACTTGAGGATAACCTGCGCCTGGTAAAGGGACTTGACGGGCTGGAGGTGTTAAACGGAAGCACGGCTCCCGGAGCCTGTGCGAAGGCGGCCTTATACGCCGGAGAGCTCGGCCTTTTCACGTTAGGCTCCAGCGACTGCCATGTGCCGGAAAAGGTAGGAGTATGCGCTACATATTTTCCTGAGGAGGTAAAAACGATGGAGGAATTTCTCGCCGTATTTAAGAAGGGGGAGATGAAGCCTGCGTTTTATGAGGACGGGGCGTATCACATACTGTCCCCATGCAATGAAAAGGCGGCATATGAAGCCAGATTTTAAGCTTGCCTGTGCATACTTTAATAAAAGAAGGTTTTGTAAAATAATGTAAAAACCCCGTTTACCTTTTGCGGTATCAGTGATAGAATATATCTATAAATTAAACGCTTGTCCGCGAAGAGATTCGGGAGTTATATAAAAGAAAGGTGGAAGCATTTATGATTACAGTTAATGCAATGGGGGATAATTGTCCTATCCCGGTTATCAAGACCAAAAAGGCAATGCAGGCACTTACGGGCCCTGAGACGATCGAAGTACTGGTAGATAACGAGATCGCAGTACAGAACGTATCCAAGATGGCGGCAAGCTCAGGCGGCCAGGTTTCCTCAGAGAAGCTTGGGGATGCAGAATTCAAGATCACGATCGCCATGGAGGGCGCGCCGAAGGCAGAAGGAGAAGAGGAGGTGGCATGTGTGCCGGATTCAAGAAGCAACACGGTTGTAGTCGTATCATCCGACCGTATGGGAAATGGAAATGATGAGTTAGGAAAGGTATTGATCAAAGGCTTTATCTTTGCGGTGACACAGCTTGACACACTGCCGAAGACCATGCTTTTCTATAACGGAGGAGCAACTCTTACAGCAGAGGGCTCTGATTCTTTGGAGGACCTTAAGTCACTGGAAGCCCAGGGCGTAGAGATCATGACCTGCGGAACCTGTCTTGATTACTACGGACTTAAAGAAAAGCTTGCAGTAGGAACAGTTACAAATATGTACAGCATTGTCGAGACAATGGCAAATGCAGGAAAGATTATAAAACCATAAAAACGGTAAATATTAATTATCGGGGGTGAAACGGGGCCTTATGCCCGCAATGCGGGAAAGACCCCTTTTACTCATGAGAATAAGCTTCTCATGAAAATAAATGAAAACAGATATGTGAAGGAGGAAACTAGTCATGAAGTCAGATGTAAGACTTACATCATTAAGCAAAACCGCAGGGTGAGCGGCCAAGATAGGTCCGGAGACCCTTGCTCAGGTTCTGGGCAAGCTGCCTCAGTTTCATGATGACAATTTAATAGTAGGAATCGAGACATCAGATGATGCGGCCATATACAAGGTTACTGACGATATCGCGATGATTCAGACCGTTGACTTCTTCACTCCGATCGTAGATGATCCATATATGTTTGGACAGATTGCGGCTGCCAACTCCTTAAGCGACGTGTGGGCTATGGGAGGAGAGCCGGCAGTTGCACTTAATATCGTTGGGTTTCCCAATTGTCTTGACCCGGCGATACTCGGCGACATCTTAGCAGGTGGCGCGGCGAAGGTGAAAGAAGCAGGAGCGGTACTGGTAGGCGGACATTCCGTGCAGGATGATGAACCGAAATATGGTTTATGCGTGTCCGGCTTTGTACATCCTGATAAGATATTTAAAAATTATGGCTGCAGGCCGGGAGATGTTCTGGTACTCACGAAGCAGATCGGGAGCGGAATTGTGAATACGGCTATCAAAGCGGAGATGGCGAGCCCTTCCGCGATCCGTGAGGCACAGACAGTCATGGCGTCCCTCAATAAAAAGGGCAAGCAGGTGGTGGAGGACTATGATGTGTCCGCCTGCACCGATATTACAGGCTTTGGTCTTTTGGGGCACTGCGTGGAAATGGCGGGTGCCAGCGAGGTGACATTCGAGATCAATGTAAAGGATATTGCGTATTTTGAAGACGCGATCGCGTATGCGAAAATGGGTCTTGTTCCTGCGGGAGCTTACAAAAACCGGGGCTATTCTATCGGAAAGGTAGAGACAGGAGGCGTGGAGGAGCATTACCTCGATCTTCTGTATGATCCACAGACTTCCGGCGGACTGCTGATCAGCGTAGCGCCGGAGGAGCTTAACGCAGTGCTTGATGATTTTTCACAGGCACATATGGACACCACAGTTTCCGTGATCGGAAGGGTGGCAGAAAAAAGCGACAAATTAATCCGCCTGTTCTGACAGGAAAAACAGACGGAAGAAGGGAATAAAAACATGAACAAAAATATGTTGTACCGCAGCATACCAAAGGTAGACGTCCTGCTGGAAAATGAGGCAGTTCAGGCACTCATTGCCCATTACAGCAGAGATACGGTGATGGAGTCCATACACATAGAGATGAATAAGCTGCGAAAATATATCGCGCAGTGCGAGGATGAAGAAAAGGCGAGGATGCAGATAGATCTGCTTTTATCCCATATAGAAATGACAGTGGCGGCCATGCATACGCCGAATATGCGGATGGTGGTTAACGGGACGGGAACGATTCTTCACACGAATCTGGGACGCGCCCCCATAAGCCGGGAGCATATGAAGCGGATCGCGGCGGTCGCTACAGGATACTCGAATCTGGAATATAATCTGGAGGCCGGAAAGCGCGGGGAAAGGTATTCGCATTTTGAGAAGCTTCTGTGTAAGATCACGGGTGCGGAGGCGGCTATGGCGGTTAATAACAACGCCGCCGCAGTTATGCTGATCTTAAGCTCACTCGCAAAGGGCGGCGAGGTCGTCGTATCCCGCGGCGAGCTTGTAGAGATCGGCGGAAAGTTCCGCATTCCGGATGTTATGGAGCAGAGCGGAGCCACGCTTGTAGAGGTGGGGACAACAAATAAGACGCATTATGATGATTATGAGAATGCGGTCACGGAGGAGACAAAAGCGCTTCTTAAGGTACACACAAGCAATTACCGTATTGTGGGCTTCACGGATACGGTAGGGATCGACGAGCTGATTCCTCTGGCAAAGGAGCATGACCTTCCGGTTATCGAGGATCTGGGAAGCGGCGTGCTTATTGATCTGAGTAAATATGGAATTACCTATGAGCCGACCGTGCAGGAGTCCATAAGGAAGGGCGCGGATGTAGTCTGCTTCAGCGGGGATAAGCTTCTCGGCGGACCGCAGGCAGGAATTATCATCGGCAGGAAAAAATATATCGATATGATGAAGAAAAATCAGCTTACGAGAGCGCTTCGGATCGATAAATTCACCGCGGCTGCATTGGAGCTGGTTCTCCAGGAATATCTGTCGGAGGAAAAGGCAGTTCAGAATCTTCCGGTACTCCGTATGATTACGAAATCCTTTGAGGAAGTGGATAAGGAAGCCCGTACGCTTGTAAGGATGTTAAGAAGAGCGGATCTTCCGGCAAAGATAGAAGCAATTAAGTGTGAATCTCAGATTGGCGGAGGATCTCTCCCGTTGGAGCGCATACCGGGCATGGCAGCGGCGATTCGTCCGGAAAAGATCAGTGTGGCTGAGCTGGAGGAGCGTATGAGGCATCTGCCGGTGCCGATCATACCAAGGACGGCAAATGATACGATTCTTCTGGATGTGCGGACGATTGAGAGACAGCTGTTCTCTGTGATCGCCGGCCAGTTAAAGGAGCTTGCAGTACTGGAAGAAATGAGTCTGATAGAAGGGCGATAGGAGCAGGATATGAAAAATGTAATTATCGGCACGGCCGGACATATTGACCACGGTAAGACAACTCTGATCAAAGCGCTCACAGGGCGCAATACAGACCGGTGGGAGGAGGAGCAAAGACGCGGCATTACCATAGATCTGGGATTTACGTGGTTCGATCTTCCGGGAGGCGACCGTGCAGGAATCATTGATGTTCCGGGACATGAAAAATTTATTAATAATATGGTTGCCGGTGTTGTGGGGATGGATCTTGTCCTTCTGGTGATCGCCGCAGATGAGGGAATCATGCCTCAGACGAGAGAACATATGGATATCCTTCATCTTCTTGGGATCGAAAAAAGCATCATTGTATTAAATAAATGCGATATTGTAGACGAGGAGTGGCTGGAGCTTGTAGAGGAAGAGGTAAAGGAAGAGCTTCAGGGGACATTTCTGGAGCATGCACCGGTGCTTAAGGTGTCTGCGGCCACGGGAGAGGGACTGGACGAGCTTGTAAAGGTAATCGGGCACATGACAAGGGACGAAGTCGTGACAAAGGATACACAGACGATTCCCCGTCTTCCGGTCGACCGCGCCTTCAGTCTGTCGGGCTTTGGGACGATCATAACAGGGACACTGGTATCAGGCACGATCACAAAGGAGGATACGCTGGAAATGTATCCCATAGGCAAGGAGTGTAAGATCCGGAGCATACAGGTACATGGAGAGGATAAAAAAGCCTGTTATGCCGGCCAGCGTGTGGCGATCAATCTTTCGAATGTTAAGAAGAAGGAGATAAAAAGAGGGTGTGTTCTGGCCCCGCCGGACAGCATGAAAAATACGGATCTTCTGGATGTACGTCTTGATATGCTGGATTCATCATTGCGTGTGCTTACAAATCACACAAGACTTCATTTTTTCACCGGAACGAGCGAGATACTCTGCCGGGCCGTGCTTCTTGATAAGGAGGAGCTTGGACCGGGAGAAAGCGGATATGTACAGTTAAGGCTTGAGGAGGAGCTTGCGGTCAGACGCGGCGATAAGTTCGTCGTAAGATTTTATTCTCCGATGGAGACGATCGGGGGAGGGGTGATCTTAGAACCGAATCCAACGGTGAAGAGACGCTTCAGAGACGATGTGATTGAGGAGCTTAAGCGGAAGGAATCCGGTTCCTCGGCAGATGTGATCGAGCTTCATATTAAAGAGCATGCAGATACATTGATTACGGCGGCAGAGCTTGCGAAGCTTACCGCACTTTCGGCAGAAGAGGTCGCAGAGGATATAAGAAAGCTTACGGAAGAAGGAAGAGTCCGCACCTTTGCGATGCGGAAGGATGTCTATGCATGGCATGCGGACAGTGAGCGCGCCATGCTGCGTAAGCTTCTTGATACACTGGATAAATATGAGGCAGAGCATCCGTACCGCTACGGCATGAGAAAGGCAGAAGCTCAGATGACGCATTTCAAGAAAATTAAGGCAAATGTGTTTGACAGGATCGTGGAAGCCTTTGAGACTGCCGGTCAGGTGAAGCGTGTAGATGAATTCTTGTGTACGCCGGAATATGAGGTGAGAAAGGATGCCCTTTATGATAAAGTGTCAAAGAAGCTTTTAGATTCCTTTGAAAAGGCAGGCTATGATTTTGTCAGATATTCTGAGATTGATTTTGGCGGGACGCCGGGAGAGATCACGGACGATATCCTGAATATCCTGCTCGAAGAAAAGCAGATCGTAAAGGTGTCAGACGACATGTACACAAAGAAGTCATACATTGACGAGGCCGAGAAGATAATCCGGGAAAAGCTTAAGGAGGATCCGCTCATTACGATTGCACAGGTTCGTGATATATTTAAAACAAGCAGAAAGAGTGCCAAACCTATACTGGAATACATGGATAGTATTAAAGTGACGAAAAAAACAGGAGCAGAAAGCGAAAGGGTGGCATACGAATGAATTTGAAGCAATTAGAGGCATTTGTGCAGGTGGCAGAGGGCGGAAGCTTTTCAAAGGCGGCAAGAGAGCTTTTTCTTACACAGCCGACGATAAGTGCACACGTATCTTCTCTGGAAAAGGAATTAAATGTCAGGCTGTTTATCAGGAATACAAAAGAGGTAAATCTGTCAGAGGACGGCAAGGATTTATATAAATATGCAAAACAGATGGTGGAGCTGGAAAAAAAGATAGAAGCCCGTTTCGGCAAGAAGGACGAGGATGAAAAGCAGTGTATCACCATTGCGGCATCTACGATACCTGCGCAATATCTTCTTCCGGGGATTCTCCTTAAATTCAGAGAACGGTATCCGGATGAGCAGCTTAAGATTATGGAGACCGACAGTACCGAGGTGATCACGCAGATCGTAGAGCACATGGCGGATATCGGATTTACCGGTACGGTGCTGGAGAAAAAGCATTGTAAGTATATTCCGTTTTATAAGGATGAGCTGGCAATTATCACGCCAAATACAGAGAGATATCGGAAGCTTAAGGAGACGGGAAGAGAAGACGTAGAGTGGCTTAAAGAAGAGCATCTGATTCTCAGGGAGGAAGGGTCCGGTACCCGCAAGGAGGCGGAGAAGCAATTACGGGCCGCGGGAATTGATCTGATGTCGATGGATATTATTGCGAGTATCGGAAACCAGGAAACGATCAAAAAATCCGTAAAACAAGGCGTGGGAATTACAATACTTTCCAGGCTCACGGCAGTGGATGAGGTGGAGGAGGGGAGACTTCTTACCTTTCCGATTCCGAAGGCAGATGAGGGCCGTGATATTAATCTTGTGTACAACAAGAATTACCAGCTGTCACATTCGGCAGAAAGGTTTATCAAAGTTGTGAAAGAGGTGTATGAAATATAAGCGTTTATACAGTCTGTAAATAAGATAAAAGCCTGCAATTATAGATAAAGTCTATAATTGCAGGCTTTTATAAAAGTTTTTGATTAGACGAAAGCAAAGGAAACACTTATACTTGATAGTAGGGAATGTATATGAGATGAAAGGAGTAAAAGCATGATATATATGGATAATGCGGCGACGACAATGCATAAGCCGCAGGCGGTTATCGATGCAGTGGTCCGGGCTATGAGCTCTATGGGAAATGCGGGGCGGGGGGCTAATGAGGCATCCTTAAGCGCCTCAAGAGTCATATATGATACGAGGGACAAGCTGTGCCGCTTTTTTGGCGCGGAGGATCCACGTCAGATCGTATTTACCAATAATTCGACGGAAAGTCTTAATATAGCTGTTAAGGGGCTCTTAGATCCGGGTGATCACGTGATTACAACGATGCTGGAGCATAATTCGGTCCTCCGGCCGCTTTATGAGATGGAAAAAAGAGGCGTGAAGCTTACGATTATTGAAAGCAATAAAGAGGGAATCTTTTCTCTGAAGGAGATGGAGGAGGCGATCCTTCCGGAGACAAAGATGATCATCTGTACAAACGGCTCCAATCTGACAGGAAATTATATTGATATTGAAAAGGTTGGCGAAATGGCACACACCCATGGACTTCTGTTTGTCGTAGATGCATCCCAGACCGCGGGAGTTTTTCCGATCGATGTGCAGAGGATGCACATAGACGTTTTGTGCTTTACCGGACATAAAGGGCTTCTGGGTCCCCAGGGAGTCGGCGGCATGTATGTAAAGAAGGGGCTTTCGGTAAGACCGTTAAAGAGCGGAGGTAGCGGAGTTCAGACATACAGCAGGACTCATCCGGAGGAGATGCCTACCGCACTGGAGGCAGGAACCTTAAACGGACACGGAATCGCAGGCCTCGGCGCCGCAATTGATTATATAAATGAAGTCGGCATGGATACGATCCGGGAGAAGGAGCAGGGATTCATGCGGAAATTTTATGAGGGTGTGAAGGATATACCGGGCATAAAGATATACGGGGACTTTACAACCTTTGACCGATGCGCGATCGTAACGCTTAATATCGGTGATTATGACTCTTCGGAAGTGAGTGATGAGCTTCTTACGGAATATGGGATTTCTACGAGACCGGGAGGGCACTGTGCACCGCTTATGCATAAGGCGCTCGGAACCGTAGAGCAGGGGGCTGTGAGATTCAGTTTTTCACATTATAACACAGAGGAAGAGGTGGATACAGCCATACGGGCTGTCCGCGAGCTGGCGCTTGACTGATGAGGTTACTGTTCACACCCTACGGGTGTTCCGGTAACTGATAAGGTTCTGCGCTTGTACGGGTTGGATATTTCCATGACCCGGAATGAGAGAACAAAGGAGGAAATGAAAACATGAATTTATCAGATTCAAAGAAAAAACTGGCGCTGGCCGGCGCCGTCTGCGGACTTGTAGCGGCATGTCTTGCTTTTATGGGAAATCCGGCTAATATGGCATTCTGCATTGCCTGCTTTATCCGTGATACGGCAGGGGCGCTCGGAATGCATCAGGCAGAGGTGGTTCAGTATGCAAGACCGGAGATTATCGGTCTGGTGCTCGGAGCATTTATAATCTCTGTTGCAACAAAAGAGTACCGCTCTACGGCGGGTTCTTCCACAATGACTCGTTTTGTGCTGGGAATGATCATCATGATCGGTTCGCTGGTGTTCCTGGGATGCCCGCTTCGTATGATCATCCGTATGTCGGCAGGTGACTTAAATGCGTGGGTAGCGCTTGTAGGCTTTATCCTTGGTGTGGCTACAGGTGTGTTTGCGTTAAAACAGGGCTTCAGCCTTGGAAGAGCGCATGTGACGAATAAAGCAAGCGGCGCCGTTCTTCCTGTCATCATGGTGGGAATCCTCGTGCTGGCGCTTTGTACATCCCTTCTAAAGGCAAGCGAAGCAGGTCCGGGAAGCCTTCATGCGCCGCTTATCGCTTCTTTGATCGGAGGTCTTGTGTTCGGAGCATTTGCTCAGAAATCCAGAATGTGTTTCGCAGGAAGTATGCGTGATATTATTCTGATGAAGAATTTTGATCTGTTCAGTGTTATCGCAGGATTATTCGTGGTTATGCTTGTATTTAATGTGGCAACGGGACGCTTTGTGCCTGGCTTTAATACGCCGGGAATTATTGCTCATTCCGAGCATCTGTGGAATGTGCTGGGTATGTATGCAGTTGGATTTGCCGCGGTTCTGGCAGGTGGATGCCCACTTCGCCAGCTGATCCTTGCAGGACAGGGCTCTTCGGATTCTGCGGTAACTGTAATGGGTATGTTTTTCGGGGCTGCGCTCTGCCATAACTTCGGACTTGCGGCAAGCGGAACCGCCATGAATGCAGAGACTCAGGAAATCGTGGCAGGCGCCGTTCCTGCAAACGGAAAGGCAGCATGTATTATCTGCATTATTGTATGCTTTATCATTGCTTTCACACACAAACGCGAGGAGAATAAATAATTATTGCTTACACAGGTAATAGTTGAAATAATATCGGATACATAGTATTCTAAGAAGGAAGGTAAAATAATATGAAGGAAGTAGATGCAAGAGGTCTTTCCTGTCCGGAGCCGCTCATGCTGACGGCAGAGGCGCTTAAGGGAGCGACAGAGGCAGTAAAGGTGCTGGTGACAGAGCCGCATCAGAAGATGAATGTGGAGAAATATGCGAAGGATCATGGGAAAACTCCGGTTTCATCAGAGAAAGACGGATATTTCGAAGTGGTGATCGAATAATTATGAGGAAAAAAGAACTGAGGCTGGTGATAACATTTCATACGACTGCCGATGCAATGGCGATGGAGAAGGCATGTAAGGAATATCGGGTACCGGGGCGTATCATCCCGGTTCCGAGGGCCATATCGGCAGGCTGCGGCCTTGCCTGGTGTGCGGAACTCTCTGACAGAGAAGAGATCGCGGCCATGATGGAAAGGGCAGGGATCAAAGAAGAAGAAATGCACGAGTGCATGGTCTAGTATTCATGAGAATGAGAAAGACAGGTACGTTTTCAATTAGAAACGTTACCTGTCTTTTAAGGTTCAACATCCATAACTATACTCCTTCAACAAACATATCCAATAAATGCGGCATCAATTTGTCGCTGTATTCGGTCAGAGAATACCTTCCTTTAAAAAGCGCCCAGTCATAAAGAAGCGCCCGTTCATACATGGCGTAGAGATTCATCAGTTCTTCCGCGGTGCTGGTATCTTTAAATTCACCTGCTGCTAAACCGTCAGTAATGATCTCATGAGTCCATTTGTAATAAAAGCGTTTTTCGTCAACCAGAGATCTTTTATCCTTTGTGACAAGCTGTGAGGAATAGAGAGAAGCAAGAAGTTTAATATCGACGCTTGTCTCGATCATATAAAATAATTCATGGTTTAAAAATAACAGCTTATCATAGGCTGACAGGCCGGGATCAATCACTGCGGCAAGCTCCTCATACTTTTCGTCGAAAAGACTGGATAAGGAGTTAAGAAGCGCCTCCTTGCCTTTAAAATAGTGATAAAAAGTGCCCTTTGACGTCTTGGAAGCAGCGATAATATCGTCTACAGTGGTATTGTCATAGCCATTTTTGTAGAATAGGTTCCATGCAGCTTTTACAATGCGGCTTTTCGTAGAACGCCGTTTACGTGGCATTGGCATCACCCCTTTCGCGTATGTGATTATGAATATATAGGAAGAGGAAAGAAGGAGCCCTTATGCCGGAATATCGTTCAAGTGT
>CAQNVT010000186.1 GCA_948844705.1 uncultured Dorea sp. | reverse complement strand
CGTAGTAAAATTAATTTTACTACGTCCCAGATTAAAAATACCCTGTCCCCATTGTTTCAAAACGGAAAATAAGGTATACTATATCTATGCAGTAAGCATCTAAATTGTACCGGAAGTTAGGAGGATGAAACTATGTTGAGAATCGGTATACTGACCAGCGGCGGTGACTGCCAGGCGCTGAATGCAGCTATGCGCGGAGTTGTTAAGGGAATTTATTCTAAATGTAAGGAAAATGAGGTGGAGATCTACGGATTTCAGGAGGGATACAAGGGATTAATTTATTCTAATTTTAAGATGCTGACATCCAGAGATTTTTCGGGAATTCTGACAGTGGGCGGTACGATTCTGGGGACATCCAGACAGCCGTTTAAGTTGATGAGAGTGCCGGATGAGAATGGTCTTGACAAGGTTGAAGCCATGAAGCACACGTATCATAAGCTGAACCTGAATTGTCTGGTGATATTGGGAGGAAACGGAACTCATAAGACGGCTAATATGCTCCGTGAGGAAGGGTTAAATGTCATCACGCTTCCGAAGACGATTGATAATGATCTTTGGGGAACAGATATGACATTTGGCTTCCAGAGTGCGGTTGATATTGCTACGGATACGATTGACAAGATCCATACGACGGCAACGTCTCATAACCGTGTATTTATTATTGAAATCATGGGACACAAGGTTGGCTGGGTAGCGCTTCATGCGGCGATCGCAGGCGGCGCGGATATTGTATTGCTTCCGGAGATCCCGTATGATATTGATGTTATTGTTGATGCGATCAACAAACGTAAGAAAGCAGGGAAGAGATTTACAATCATTGCCGTTGCGGAGGGAGCTATTTCCAAGAAGGATGCGAAGCTCTCGAAGAAGGAGCTCAAGGAGAAGCAGGCGAAGAAGAAATATCCTTCCGTAGCCTATGAGATGGCAGAGAAGGTACAGAAGAGAACGGATCAGGAGGTGCGGATCGCGATTCCCGGCCATACACAGCGTGGTGGTTCTCCGTGCCCGTACGACAGAGTTCTGTCTACAAGGCTTGGCTCGGCGGCGGCGGAAGCGATTCTGGACGGTGATTTTGGATACATGGTCGGAATTAAGAATGACAAGGTTATCCGTGTTCCGCTTTCGGAGGTTGCGGGCAAGCTAAAGTATGTGGATCCGGAGTCTGATATTATTAAGGAAGCGAGGCTGTCCGGAATCAGCTTTGGAGATGAATAAAACAGAGGCAGAGGTGTGAGCAAATGTCGTATATGGCATTATACCGGAAGTTTCGTCCGGATGAATTTGAAGATGTGAAGGGGCAGGATGCCATTGTGGCAACGCTTAAGAATCAGATTAAGTCGGATCGTATCGGGCATGCGTATCTGTTCTGCGGGACCCGGGGGACAGGTAAGACTACGGTGGCGAAAATATTTGCCAAAGCGGTAAATTGCGAGCACTCGAAAGACGGAAGCCCCTGCGGTGAATGTGAGATGTGCCGTTCCATAGCCGCGGGGACTTCTATGAATGTAATTGAGATAGACGCGGCGTCCAACAACGGCGTGGACAATATCCGTGAGATCAGGGAAGAGGTTTCCTACAGGCCGACAGAGGGCAGATACAAGGTCTATATTATAGATGAGGTGCATATGCTTTCTATCGGTGCTTTTAATGCACTTCTTAAGACACTGGAGGAACCGCCGGAGTATGTGATATTTATTCTGGCGACAACGGAGGCGCACAAGATTCCGGTCACAATATTAAGCCGGTGCCAGAGATATGATTTTAAACGCATTTCGATAGAGACTATTTCCGCAAGGCTTACGGAGCTGATCGAGAAGGAAAAATGGGATGTGGAGGAGAAAGCCGTCCGCTATATCGCGCGGATGGCGGACGGATCCATGCGCGATGCACTGAGCCTGCTCGACCAGTGCGCGTCCTTTTATATAGGAAAGCGTCTCACCTACGACCATGTGCTGGAGGTGCTGGGGGCGGTTGATACAGAGGTATTCAGCAGGCTTCTAAGAGAGCTTCTGGCATTTGATGTAAGTGCGGTGATCGAGACCGTGGATGAGCTGGTGATGCAGGGCAGGGAGCTATCGCAGCTTTCGGCGGATTTCACATGGTATTTAAGAAATCTTCTTCTGGTCAGATGCTCGGACGATATGGAGGATGTGCTGGACGTTTCGACAGAAAACCTGGAGAGACTTAAGGAAGAGGCGGCTCTGATTGAAAATGATACTTTGATGCGCTATATACGCATTTTTTCGGACCTGACCAATCAGCTTAAATATGCGGCGCAGAAGAGAGTTCTTTTGGAGATTACGCTGATCAGGCTGTGCAGGCCCCAGATGGAAACAAGGGAGGATACACTTCTTGAGCGTATCCGGGCGATCGAAAAGCAGCTTGAGGAGGGAGTGGTTTCTGCCGCGCCTGTAAAAGAAAGAACCTCCCGCAGCGATTACATTTCCCCTGCGGAACAGGAAAAAACGCCTGAGCTTCCCCAGGCGTTAAATGAGGACGTGAAGACGGTAGTGAGGGATTTTCGGGCAATTGTAAACAATGCGTCCCCGATGCTTCGGACGTATCTTAAAAAAGCGCGTTTGAGCGCGGGAGAAGGGAACCGGCTGATGATCGTGTTGCCGGACGAGGTGAGCGCGGGAGCGGTAGGAAGCGAGACACATAAGCAGGAAATTAAGGAGCTTATTGCCGGAAAAACCGGAAAACAGATGGAGCTTGACGTCCGCTGCGTGGAAGAGGGACGCAGGTTTGAAGACAGCTTTGTTGATATAGAGAAAATGATTCATATGGAAATAACGGTGGAGGACGATTGACAGTGCTTAAAAGTCAGCCGGAAAACAGGAGGAGAATGAAATGGCAAAACGTGGTGGATTTCCAGGCGGCGGCATGCCGGGAAATATGGCGAATCTTATGAAGCAGGCGCAGAAAATGCAGCGCCAGATGGAAGAACAGGCAAAAGAAATGGAGACAAAGGAATTTACGGCAACTGCGGGCGGCGGCGCCGTGGAGGTAACCGTTTCCGGTGCGAAGAAGATGCTCAGGGTGAAGCTTGACGAGGAGGTTGTAGATCCGGAGGATGTGGAAATGCTTGAGGATCTGATCGTAGCGGCCGTCAATGAGGCGCTGGAAAAGGTGGATGAGGAATCGGCCTCTTCCATGTCGAAGTTTACGGGCGGAATGGGCGGCGGCATGCCGGGATTGTTTTAGATAAGGAGCTATCTTCATGGATTACTATAGTAACCAGATTCGTAAATTAATTGAAGAGTTGTCCCATCTTCCGGGAATAGGTACAAAGTCAGCGGCAAGGCTGGCTTTTCACTTGATACATATGCCGGTGCCGGATGTAAAGCGGCTTGCGGATACCATGGTGGAGGCAAGGGAAAATGTAAGGTACTGCCGGGAGTGCTGCACGCTTACCGATCAGGAGCTGTGCCCGATCTGTGCCAATGAGAAGAGAGACCATAAGACGATCATGGTGGTGGAAAATACACGGGATCTGGCGGCGTATGAAAAAACAGGAAAATATGAGGGAGTCTACCATGTCCTTCACGGTGCAATATCGCCGATGCTGGGGATAGGCCCGGGGGATATTAAGCTGAAAGAGCTGATAAGCCGGCTGGAGGGAGAGGTAGACGAGGTTATCATAGCTACCAATTCAAGCCTTGAGGGTGAGACGACGGCAATGTATATCGGCAAGCTGATAAAGCCGACAGGTATTAAAGTAAGCAGGATTGCAAGCGGAGTGCCGGTGGGCGGAGATCTGGAATATATTGATGAGGTGACATTGCTCCGGGCACTTGACGGACGTACGGAACTGTAAGTGGGGACTGGGTATTTTCAATCTGGGACGTAGTAAAATTAATTTTACTACGTCCCAGATTGAATAGGAGGTGGGATATGAATCGAAGGAAGGTTACATCTACGGATATCGCGAAAGCGGCGGGTGTTTCCCAGTCCACGGTATCGATGGTGTTGAATAAAAAATATAATGTTTCGTTCTCGAAGGAAACGGTTGAGAGGGTCGAGAATGCGGCGAAGGAGCTTGGCTATGTGCCGCAGAAGAGGAGGGCTTTCAAAAGCAGCAAGAAGGAAAAGCTTCTGGTAGTGTTCTGCCCGAATCTCACGAACCCTTATTATGTAATGCTGCTTCAGGGGATTGAGTCCCGGGCGAAGGAGCAGGGATATGCATTGTTTGTATGCGACACGCAAAGGGATCTCCGGATGGAGGAGCGTTATCTGAAAATGATGTGGCAGATCCGGCCGTACGGAATCATCTATATGTGTAATCCGAGCCACTGTTTTCTGGAGCTTGTGGAGGAGCTGTCCCGGGATATTCCGGTGGCAGTCATTAATAATCAGAATGAAAAGCTTAATGTGGACGCGGTGGAGCTTGATAATTCCAAGCTTGGGCGCCTGATGGCGAAGCATCTTTTTGAGCTTGGCCACCGCAGAGTGGCGTATATCGCATCGCCCCTTACGACGAGGCAGAAGCAGCGCTCCAAGCGTGTAGAGGGTTTCCTTAAGGAATATGAAAAGGCCGGGCTCAGGGAAAATGTGATCATTAAAGCGGCAAAGGAAGAGATCGATAAGGATATTGCGCATATCGATTCGGAGTATATGATCGGGTATAATCTTACGAAAGAGCTGTTGAATGAGACAAGAGAGATTACCGCAGTGGCCGGGCTCAATGACATGATTGCTTTTGGCATTATGGATGCTCTTCATGAGGCGAAGCTTAAGGTGCCGGGGGATATATCGGTAATGGGCTGTGACAATACGTTATTTTCCAGGCTTCATAAGGTAGGACTTACGACGATTGAGCATTTTGTAATTTTTAAGGGACGGGACGCCTGTGATATTATTATGAAAAAAATAGCAACGCATAATGTGAAATATTCGGAAATGGAACCAATCAGCACATACCATGTGGAGTATGAGCCGCGGCTTATCGTGCGGGGCACAACATCGTATGCAAAGCAGAAAAAAAATAAAAATTAATGTAATCGGGATAATTATTATTAATAATTATCCCGATTATCTTGTGTAATGCCAAATTAGTTTACGAATTTATAAGGGAATGCAGAAGGATATTTGTGAAAAATAATACAATCATTTACATATATTAATTAATAATTAAATTATATTAATTAATATAATTACTAATAAAAATATATGACTATTGACCATAGGTTTGATTATAGGATATAATTTTTTTATACAATTATTAATGTATGATACGAAAAAACCAGCAAGGAGGAAGAAAGAACAATGAAATTTTTTATCGACACAGCCAAGGTAGAAGACATTAAAAAAGCAAATGATATGGGTGTTATCTGCGGGGTAACGACGAACCCTTCTCTGATTGCAAAGGAAGGCCGGGTATTTGAAGAGGTGATCGCAGAGATCGCATCTATCGTGGACGGACCGATCAGCGGTGAGGTAAAGGCGACGACAGTTGACGCAGAAGGAATGATCAAGGAAGGCCGCGCGATTGCAGCGATCCATCCGAATATGGTTGTAAAGCTTCCGATGACCGTTGAGGGTCTGAAAGCCTGCAGGCAGCTTACAAAAGAGAATATCAAGACCAATGTTACTCTGGTGTTCACATCTAATCAGGCGCTTCTTGCAGCGAGAGCCGGTGCAACCTATGTATCTCCTTTCCTTGGCCGTCTGGACGATATTTCCGTAAGAGGCGTAGATCTGATCGCAGAGATCGCAGAGATTTTCCGTGTTGCCGGGGATATTGACACACAGATCATTGCTGCAAGTGTGAGAAACACAATGCATGTAACAGACTGTGCGCTTGCCGGAGCAGATATTGCAACCGTACCGTATAAGGTAATCGAGCAGATGACGCATCATCCGCTTACGGATGCCGGTATTGCGAAGTTCCAGGCAGATTACAAGGCTGTTTTCGGAGAATAGGAGGAGTATTTCATGAATAAATCAGAGTTAATGAAGACTGCAAATGAGGTGCGGAAAGGCATTATAGAAGCGGTTCACAGCGCAAAATCCGGTCATCCGGGCGGATCCTTGTCTGCTGCGGATATTTACACCTATCTGTTTTTTGAGGAAATGAATATTGATCCGAAGGATCCCAGGAAGGCGGACAGAGACCGCTTTGTATTGTCCAAGGGACACACGGCGCCGGGTTATTATTCTACACTGGCGAACAGAGGATTTTTCCCGGTAGAGGATCTGAAGACGCTTCGTAAGACAGGCTCTTATCTGCAGGGACATCCGGATATGAAGCATATTCCGGGCGTTGATATGTCAAGCGGTTCTCTTGGACAGGGTATCTCCGCGGCGGTAGGTATGGCGATCTCTGCAAAGCTTTCCGGAGCTTCCTACAGAGTATATACGCTGTTAGGAGACGGAGAGATACAGGAAGGCCAGGTGTGGGAGGCGTCCATGCTTGCGGCCCACAGACATCTGGATAATCTGGTTGTGATCGTAGATAATAATAATCTTCAGATTGACGGGGCAATCACGGATGTAAATTCACCGTATCCGATCGACAAGAAATTTGAGGCGTTTAATTTCCATGTGATCAACATTGACGGAAATGATATGGATGAGATCGCGGCAGCCTTTAAGGAGGCAAGAGAGGTAAAGGGACAGCCTACGGCAATTATTGCAAAAACAGTAAAGGGCAAGGGCGTTTCCTTTATGGAGAATCAGGCGTCATGGCATGGCACGGCTCCAAACGATGAGCAGTATGAGATTGCAATGTCAGATTTAGAGAAAGCAGGTGAGTCATTATGTCAGAAGTAAAGAAAATTGCAACAAGAGAGAGCTATGGAAATGCTCTGGCAGAATTAGGAAAAGAGCATGAGGATATCGTTGTGCTGGATGCGGACCTTGCAGCGGCAACAAAGACAGGTGTGTTTAAAAAAGCATTTCCTGAAAGACATATTGACTGCGGTATCGCAGAGTGCAACATGATCGGCGTGGCGGCCGGGCTTGCCACGACAGGGAAGGTTCCTTTTGCAAGCTCCTTTGCGATGTTTGCGGCGGGACGTGCCTTTGAACAGGTCCGTAACTCTGTGGGCTATCCAAAGCTGAATGTTAAGATTGGTGCGACTCATGCAGGTATTTCCGTAGGCGAGGACGGTGCGACTCATCAGTGTAACGAGGATATTGCCCTTATGAGAACAATTCCCGGCATGGTAATCATTAATCCGTCAGATGATATAGAAGCGAAAGCGGCGGTAAAGGCGGCTTATGAATATGTAGGCCCGGTATACATGAGGTTCGGACGTGCCGCAGTTCCGGTGATCAATGATAATGAGGATTATAAATTTGAGATCGGAAAGGCAGTGACACTTCGCGAAGGTACAGACGTGACGATTATCGCATCCGGACTTACTGTATCGGAATCCCTCGGTGCGGCAGAAAAGCTTGCAGCAGACGGTATCAGTGCAGAGGTGATCAACATTCATACGATTAAGCCGTTAGATGAGGAGGCAGTTATAAAGGCGGCGGCGAAGACAGGTAAGATCGTGACGGTTGAGGAGCATTCGGTGATCGGAGGTCTTGGAAGTGCGGTATGCGATGTGGTTGCAGAGAAGGCACCGGCCAGAGTAATGAAGATCGGTATCCAGGATGTATATGGTGAGTCGGGTCCGGCAAAAGAACTGATTAAGAAATACGGACTGGATGCGGAAGGTATCTATGAAAAAGTAAAAGCCTTTGTATAGAAAATGTGTAACTGTTCAGCAATGTTTAAAAAGGGACAGGGTATTTTCAATTGGGGACGTAGTAAAATTAATTTTACTACGTCCCCAACTTTGGTTTAATATTTATCGTTATTATTTACGAAAGGTACGGTCGGCGGTGCCGATTTGTATGCCGGCTTTTCCGGCGGTGCCGTAAATGAGTCATCTGTGTCCGAATAATCAATTTCTCCGACCACATCCGAATAATCTGGGCTGCTTGCCGGAGCAGGCGCTGTGTAGGATGCCGAATAACTGGAGGATGATGTATTGCTGCTATAAGATTCGGCAGGTTTCTCCGGCACACTGACCGGTTCTACAGCCATTGAAACAGCTGAGCCCTTTAAACGGAAACGTCCTACCAGGGTCTTAAGAAGACTGGACTGACTAAACAGCTCTTCGCTTGCAGCGGCGCTTTCCTGTGCGGTTGCCGAATTCGTCTGGATAACGGAAGATATCTGATCGATCCCCTGTGTAACCTGCTGAAGGGCTTCGGCCTGTGAGTCTGTCGCTTCTATGATCTGGGACATATTTGTTTCAATAAACTGTGCGCTTGTAACGACCTTCAACAGAGATTTCTGCGTATCTGCGGCAATCTGGGTACCCTCTGCCACGGCGGTCAGAGAATTGCTGATCAATGCGGTCGTATCCTTTGCAGCCTCTGCACTTCTTGAAGCAAGTGTTCTTACCTCATCCGCAACGACTGCGAAGCCCTTGCCGGATTCTCCGGCACGTGCGGCCTCTACGGCGGCATTGAGTGCGAGAATATTGGTCTGGAAAGCGATATCCTCAATTGTCTTAATGATTTTTTCAATCTCGCTGGAGCACTCATTAATCTTTGTCATAGCGCTTACCATGGATTCCATCATGGTATTGCTGTTATTGACCTCGGCTCCGGTCTCGGCAATCAGATTGTTAACATCATGTGAGTTGTGGGCAGTCTGGTTTACCTGACCTGACAATGTATTTAACGTAGCGACTAATTCTTCTACAGCGCTTGCCTGTTCTGTCGTGCCCTGGCTGAGAGCCTGGGCGCCGCTGGATACCTGGTCAGAGCCGCTTGCGACCTGAGAGGAGGCTTCCTGAATCTGTCCCAGAGTATCGTTTAAGGAACTGATGATCTTTGCGCCGGAATCTTTAATGGATTCAAATTCCCCGAGATAATCCATATCCATCTCAACGGTAAGATCGCCTGATGCCAGGGAATCCATCCTGGAGCATATATGCGTAATGTATCCGGATAAGGTCTTTAATACAAAACGAAGATTTTCAGCCAGAATACCAAGCTCGTCTTTTGATTTATATGTAACTTCGCTGTGCATGTTTCCATGCGCCATTGCCTTGACGGCCTCTTCAATCTCGGCGATCGGACTTGTAATACCCTTAGTTATTCCAAGAGATAAAATAATTGTTAATAAAATACTGATCGCGGCGAGAATATATTGAGCAATCTGGCAAAGCCTTTTCATCGATGCGCCGGATGCGTAATATTCATCGGCCAATGCACCGCTGTGATCAATGACATCCTGAAGAGAGTCCTGAAGCGCGGAGGCGGCAGGGTCATATTCTTCGTTCATCATGACAATCGCGTCCTCTATTTCCTTGGCAGATATATATTCCATTGCCGTCTGCCTTGCTTCGCTGGTTTTCTGTGCGGCAGACTGTACAGACTGCAGAAGAGCGGAATCCCCTTCAAAATTATCAGCCAGAGTATCAAGTGCAGCGTTAAGATCCGAAACATCCTGATTAATATTATTTAAGATGGTTTGCATTTCATTACCATCACTGGTAACGCTGGCGCGGTATACATCCAGTTCAATTTGTCTTGATTCGGATTGTGCTTCCAAAGCAGCTTTTGTCATTGGATAAGGAACCTGGTAAAAATCCTCCAGCCCCCCGAAAATGCGCCCCATTCCGGTAGAAGACACAATAACAGTAATAATGTAAAGAAATAGTACAATACCATATGAGACAAACAAACGATTTCTCACCTTTAGGTTTTTAAACACGTCAATCCCTCCTAATATCCCTTATTCTGTTTAAATACATTCCCTTTGCATTCTCTTTTATTTTATACCGGATTTGAAGGAAAGTAAATATCAGTTTCTAAATTTCCTGTCATTTTTCGTGGAAATATGAGGCAGATGTATATTCCCGACTTGCGGACAGGAATCAGGACGGCAGCGGGTGTTGTACCTGGGACGGACGCCTCCTTTTATCCAGAATCTAGTCTTGTAAATTGCGATATATTTATAATACAAATATATAAATCATATATAAGATTTATCAATTAGACTTTAAAATGCGTATATTCTATAATTAATTTTAAATATCATTGAATTTACAGATAAAAAGGAGGCAAGTCATGAAAAAAAGGAATGGGGTAATCTCTGCTGTTTTGGCAGTAGTTATGGCGGTTACCTGCTCAGTGGGGACGGGAATTACTGCAAGAGCCGATACATGCGGCGGACTGGAACCGGAAGATGTATATCAGCCATCCTCGGAGGAAGTAATTCAGGACCCGATACTTCATTGGGCAGTGCGTTCGGCAATGAACGCCATTAAGGGGAATGTAACATTGACGGCAGATATGGTTGGTGATAAATCAGTAAATTATATCAACTATGAATTATGTGCACACCCGGAAGATTTTGAAACAGAAGCATGGGAGGGCAAGCCGTTTTGGATCGAGAATCTGGAGGGACTTCAGCATGCTAAATCTTTAATGAGGCTTGATATTGCGTATACGTCAGCGGTTGAAGGGAAACGATTGGCGGATTTGTCCCCGCTGTCGGGGTTGACGCAGCTGCAGGAAGTGGTTCTGAAGCAGGATGGAATTAACGACATTTCAGCTCTGAGTAATCTGAATAATCTGGTCAAGCTGGATGTTTCAGGCAATCGAGAGATTGCAGATGTTTCCGTAATTAAGAATATGACAAAGCTGGAAAGTCTGAATGTAGCGCATAATAAGATAGAAAATGTAGAAGAATTGGGCAAGGCTGAGAATTTGACATATCTTGACATTTCTTATAATAATATCTCAGAGCTGCCGGATTTGTCGAAGCTAAAAAAAGTGTATTTTCTGGATGCAGCCTATAATCAGCTTACAGATGTGTCGGCGCTTTCCGGCATGACGGAACTTCAGACATTGAACCTTTCAGGAAATGACATTAAAGATATTACTCCGCTTGCGAATCTGCTGAAGCTGGATAAAGAGAATACGACTCTTCCGGATGAATCTAAGAAGGATGACCTTTTTGCGGCGATCGAAGTAAATAAGCTGTTTACTTTATTCAATATCAGTAAGATGACGGAAGCAGATCTGGCAAATGTATCCAAAACGCTGGACGTATATGATGCGCTGACAGAGGAGCAGAAAACATATATTGATGAAAAGCGCGTAGAGGCGGCACGTTCTAATAAAACGAAGGTAGAGAATGGCGGGATGGCTGAATATTATCCTGAGTACGATGTGGCAGGAGAGAGGAAGCCCGTGCTGAACCGGCTGGAAATTACGGTTGTCGATAAAAAAGGCGCGCCGCTTGCCGATGTGGAATTTACAAAAACGTTAAAAACTCCTTATGTGGAAGAACACAGAACAGTGAAGACAGATTCCTCAGGGCAGCTGATACTGAAACATACGACAATAGATCCCTTGTATGATGAAATTATTATAGCTCCGGCGGGAAATATCTATGTGGCGGAACCGGAATTTATTACATATACGGTTGGATTTGGGAATATTACAAATACGGTAAACGGTAATTTGGCTACCGGCCTGGAGGATTTAAAATTCACTTTAATTCCAAAGGAAGAGTATGTGGACAAGCTCGAACTGGAAGAAGCGCTCAATGAGGCGAAAACGGTTAAGGAGTCATATAAATACACGGAAGACAGCTATCAGAATTTTAAAACAGCACTCAGTACAGCGCAGGCAGCATTTGATGATGCGGATGCAGATGCAGATAGAGTGGCTGCCGCGGCTGCCGGTTTAAAAGCGGCAATTGCTAATCTGGAAAAGCTGGATATTCTAACGGAACTGAAGCTTATTGTGAAGGATGAAAGCGGGAATCTCTTTACACGTCCGTTTAAGTTTCAGGTCAGAGTTCCGGTTACCGGAGCCGAGGCCTGGAACGAGTTGTCAGATGCATATACGGGCGCGGCGTATCTGCGGGTATCGCCGGCCTGGGAGGACGGAAAAGTATGGGAGATCCTGGCTTGCGTGGAGGAGCCTTATGACGTAGATCCTTTTACCGTCACAATTGGTGAAAAGGACGGAAGAAAATATTTTAAGACTGTAGACGGCGCAGAGGTTGACGCTGATTTTGAAAAAGAAGTGATTGTAAAGCTCCGTGCGGACGGCGCACCGTTTAAGGACAAAGAAAGAAAGCCAGACTGCACGGTTTTGACTAAATATATAGAAGACGCAAAACAGTATAGCGGCAATAACTATACTCCGGCAAGCTTTAACGCACTCCAGGAGGCAATCACAGACGCAGAAGAGGCGGCAGCTAAAGCAGATGCAACGCAGAATGACTATAATGCGGCGGCAGCGGCGCTCAGACAGGCAGAATCGGCTTTGACCGGAACCGCTAATAAAGCGGAGCTGCAGAAGGAAATCAATATGCAGTACAGCTATCCGGAGGATCATTATACAAAAGAAAGCTGGACAGAATATCAGAGCAAATTGGCGGCTGCCGAGGCAGTATATCGGGACGGCAACGCAGCGCAGAAGGATGTGGATGAAGCATGCGAGGCGCTTCTTAGGGCAAGAAATGCTCTTGTGGCAAGGGCGGATAAAACGCTGCTTAAAGAAAAGCTGGATGAAGCAAAGGCATTGAGTGCAGAGAACTATGAGAGTGGTTTTGAGGAATTACAGCAGGTAATTGCGGAGGCACAGGAGGTATACGATAACGAAAATGCGCTTCAATCTCAGGTTGATATTCAGACATCGGCGCTGACAGAAGCGATGAATGCATTGGTGGATAGGGAGCCTGCAGAGGAAGAAGATTATGCCTGCTATGTAAGTATGTTCCGTGCGAAGGTTATTGATGAAAAGGGAGATCCGGTGCCGGGCGTAAGTTTTATGGCGTGGATCGGAGACAGGAAAGACGAAGAGGCGCCAATCATATCAGATTCCAATGGTATCATTTCTTATCTTACTTATGGACCGGAGCAATATGGAAATAATGTTTATGTGAGACTTGCAGACGACAGATATACGACAGAAAATGAGCATTATTTTACTGTAAATAACAATACTTATTTTGCAAGTATAAAGACAGTGAACGGAGAGCCATATAAAGAAGGAATTAAGCTTACCTATACTTTGAAAACATCAGGAGGTGATAAACCGGAGCCTTCGGATAAAGTTCTGTCAGATGAGACGACTTTCCGTGCAAGGGTTGTGGATGAGGAAGGCATGCCGTTGGATGGAGTTGAGTTTAAGGCAGTTCCGGATGACGAGTTTGCTGACACATATTCAATGATAAGTAAAGAAGGTGTGATTGAACAGGGAATAAATGGCTGGGACTTTGCTCTTCTGTTTACGGTACGTCTGAAAGAAGATCAGGATGCAGGAGACGGAAAGAAATGGAGCTGCGAAACAGTCCACACGTACAGGACGGATGGAAATTATACCGCTGCGCCGAAGATTACCGAAATAGACGGTATTCCGCTTGCGGAATCGGGAGAAATAATCTTTGAATTAAAAAAATCCGGCGGAGGAGTTATACCGTCGCCTGTAAACAGGAAAGAGCTGGAGACTCAGCTTTTATCCGCAGTTGCATATGAAAACGCGGCGGAGAAGTATACGCCTGACAGCTATGCCGCATTTAAAACGGCGCTCGAAGAGGCAAGAAAAATATATGGGGATATGAAGGCGACCCAGGAACAAATCGATGCGCAGGTGAGTGCATTGGCAGAAGCGGTTGCCGCACTGGTGGAGAAAGCGGAACCTTCGGATAAGATATTGTCGGATGGGACGACCTTCCGTGCAAAGGTGGTAGACGAGGCGGGAAATCCGCTGGATGGTATTACATTTAAAGCAGTTCCGGATGAGATATGGGATACAGAGACTTACACGATGGTAAGTAAAGAAGGTGTAATTGAACAAAAGGTAAACAGCTGGGATTATGGATTGATATTTACCGTAAGCCTGGAGGCGGGCCAGGATGCGGGAGACGGAAAGGTATGGAGCTGTGAGTCGGTTCATACTTATAAGACGGATGCCATGTCCAGGATTACTGAGATTGACGGCGCTCTGCTCGCAGAAGCGGGAGAGGTAGTGTTTGAGCTGAAGAAATCTGGCGGCGGCTCTATTCCGGAAGTCGTAAATAAAAAGGAACTGGAGGATCAGATATTCTTTGCGGCTTCTTATGAAGGGAAAGCAGAAAGCTATACGCCTGACAGCTATACTGCATTTGAAACGGCGCTTGCAGATGCAAAAAAAGTATCAAAGGATACGGAGGCAACTCAGGAACAGGTGGACGAGGCGGCCAGAAATCTTAAGAATGCCCGTGAGGGACTGACTGCAGCAGAAAAACCGGCCGTTTGTGACATGCATAGTGTACGGATTCAGGTTATGGATGCAGACGGCAATAGGATAAAGGAAAGTATTCCGTTTTCTGCTGCTCTTGGCAGCGGGTATCCGATAACGATGAACAGCCGCAATGGAGTGGTGGAATATGATATAAGCACGGCGGATTATGGTGCGGAAAAGCTTGTTATTTCACTGAAGGATGACAGTGTAATTCTTGATGGCAAGGAGTATACGGTAACTCCGAAGCAGCACGAATTTACCATTGATTCGTCCAGCTTTGATGTGATGATTTCCAAAATCGACGGAGAGCCGTTAGAAGGGACAAAGGAAGTTAAATTTGTCCTGAAGGAAAAAGAGGCGGCCGAGGTTGTGGACAAAGGCGGTCTTGAGGAAAAAATACAGGAAATGAAACAGATTGCACAGGGCAATTATACAAAGAACAGCTATAATGCATTGCAGTCGGAGATTGAAAGAGCAGAGGCTGTCTATAATAATGCAGATGCGGCAAAGGAAGTGGTTGAGGAGGCAATTCTGGCGCTTGATTCTGCAAGGAACAGTCTGAGGGAAGTAACAGGCATGCGGACGCTTACGATTCCGGTGACGAATCAGGACGGCAGTGCAGTGCCCGTAAATACAAAGTTTGTAAGATATGATGTGAAATATATGGTAGATAATTCTATCTATGTAAGAGACGGAGGACTGGTATGGCAGCCAGGGTCATATGACGGCGGTAATTATGAGATTTATTTGCCGGATGAATCTGCATATATTGCTACACCGGGCGTAATTCAGATTCATGTCGGAGATGAGGACGGAACTCCGGTAATCGATATGATTAATGGGCAGCCGGCCGCCGAAGGAACGGCAGCGTTTATATTGTCGCCGAAGGGAACGGACAGCTGTGATCTTCTGACATTCCGTGCGCTTGTTCAAGATATGGAAGGGAATGCATTGGAAGGAATCCTGTTCGATATTCAAAATGGTGACCCGAATCTGATCACCTCTGATGCAAATGGCATGATCCAGTATGCTGTTACATCATGGGATACAGATACAAGCATGACAGTGAGTCTGAAGGAAGGCCAGGGATGGCTCAGTGACCAGTCTGTGACATTTACGGTTATTACAGACCCGTCAGATTCCGGCAGAGGAATTATCGGAACTATTAATGACGCGTCATTTACGGGCAGTGAGAAAATTATTTTCCGTCTTTCAAAGGAAACTGAGGTGCAGGAGGCTGATAAGGCGGAGCTTCAGAGAGTCATGGAGGAGGCCGGGAAGCTGGACGAAACCAGATATACAGAGGAAAGCTTTAGGAAGGTAAAGGAAGAGCTGGGGAATGCCGTGAGGGTACTTGGAAACGAAGAAGCAACCCAGGAAGAGGTGGACGGGCAGGTAAGCGCACTGGAAAATGCGATAGCCGGGCTGGTTAAAAAGCCTTTGGATCCGCCAACATCTCCGGAGACTCCGACTGAGCCGACTGAGCCGACGACTCCGGCAACTCCGGCAACTCCTGAAGTACCGGGAACTGCTCCGGTATCCCCTGCAGTTTCAGTTACTCCGTCAACGAGAAATGTGCCCGCAGCATCTTTTGCGGCAAGAGTAATCGGGGAAGTTATATATGGAGATACAGCGCCTGCGGATACAGTGCGTCAGGAAAGGACAGAAGTATCGGAAACAAAGAAGACTGAAAACAAAGCTGTTACGGAAAAGGTACAGGAAAAAACCGCAGATCCGGAAAACAAAAAGATTGAGGATGAAGAAGTCCCGCTTGCATCCGGCAGCGGCTCGTCAGGAATATTTAAATGGATTCCGGTTATTTGTATAATTTTGGCAGGTCTTGTTTCTATCATTGTTTTGCTGAATAAAAAACGCGAAAGAGAGAAATAAGACAGAAGAGAGCGTAGATTTGTTCCAAACAGGGAGCGGTGTGATTCATATGAGTTACACTGCTCCCTGAAATCTTTCCAAAAGAGAAAAAGTTGGCTGTCACCAACCATTTTCTTCCTGTTCCATGTTATAATAAAATAATAACAGGAAACAGGAGATAAAGATATGGCAGGATATGTAATAAAAGTAACGTTGGAGAATACGCATCCTCCGGTATGGAGAAGGATCGTTATACCGGAGAAGATTAGTTTTGAAAGTCTGCACAGAATATTGCAGGCGGCATTCCAGTGGGAAGAGGAGCACATGCACGACTTTTCTTTTCCTGAAACAGAGTCTCGTGTAGCGATGAAGGGCGAGATCTACGAAGGGGATGTAACAGAAGCACATGTCCTGGTGGACGGGATGCTGAAGACCTGTAAATATATACGTTATACGTATGATTTTGGGGATGACTGGAAGCATAAGATTGTTTTTGAAAAGGAAGATCCGGACTATAATGTGCGCCATGCCGCAGTGATAAAGTATAAAGGAGACAGCTTTGAGGAGGATTCCGGCGGCGTCTGGGGAAATGAGGATAACAGGATTTCCTTTAACATAGAGGAAGTAAATAAGAAGCTTGGGAGTATGGATTTTCCTGTACGGAAGGAAGGGAGAAAGAGTAAGGAGCTTTTGAAGGAGGTATCGGCAGAAAGAGTTTACGGCGAGCTTTATAAAAGGTTCCGGAAAACAATGAAGGAGGCGGTTGCCGCAAAGCTTCTGGAGGAGCAGGAATCGGAAATAGCACGGAAAGTAAGCCGCTGGGTATTTCTGTACAGGACCGGGATGGAGCCGCGGTCAATACATGTCATGAAAAATATCAGCAGGAAAAGCGGTGTAGAATTGTTTTGCCAGTTCGATCAAAAAGGGGCGCGGGAGCAGTGTAAGTATATCGGGGCAGAAACGGAAAGTACAGACACCGTTGCGCAGTGTGCCGTAAAATTCTGGGACAGGCTCGGGAAGCATCCGGAATATCTGGCATATATTTTTCTATGGGACGAGTTAAAGGAGCTGATAGATCTGGTTCAGGCGCCGAACAGTGAATGCAGCCACATACCGGATATGTATATGATAGAAAAAGCGCTGGCTTTCGGTCTCTTTGACATGAGCGAAGAAATGGTAAACCGGAACAGGTACGTGGTTCTCAGGCAGCTGTCGGAGGTCGGGGAATTAATCAGAAGGTATACGCAGAAAGAATGGGAGCATATCAGTGAGGAGTGCGGGAAGCGGATGGACGACTGCAATCATTTGCTTAATATGTACAGCATGATGGAGCTTGAGGTTTTCTGCGAGAAATACAAGGAGTATTTCAAAGATTCTGCGGATAAAAATGAGATTCTCCGGACGGTTTATTTGAGAGGAACATTTTGCAGAGAGCTTCAGACTGCGGAAACAGCAGACGGGAAGGCTTATATTGCACAAAGTTATATAGATATGAACAGAGTTCTGAATGAACAGATAAATGAAAGCGTGGCAACGGAATACCGTATATTTTCTTCGAAGGAGAAAAAGAGATTCTTTGAGGGCTATGGCAGTATGTATCCTGCATGGGCAGAAGGCTTTGACTATATAATGGAGAGCTATGATCTGGGTGACGATGAGATTGAGGAGTATTTGTTTGGGGATTACAGCAGTGTGAGAAACGGTGACGGCGCAGAGGTCCTCCTGGAAAATGTAAACAGAGAATTTGTTCTGGACTCAATAGAGTGTTATATAAGCTTCTGGCAGTATTGCTTTGGGGTATGCCTGACAACGGGGCTTCCAAAATATAAGGGCTATTCCCGGGAGGAATATGCGGCTATCAAGGGGATTTCACCTGCAGAGCTGGGAATCTGCGGAGACATCACGCCGGTAAAGAGGATAACGAAAAAGACACATATATATAAGATGCCGCCTGAGGTTCAGCTTCGCATTTACAAAATAATGGAAGATCAGTCAGACAGAAAGAAAATAGAAGGCTTAGAGGCATTGCTCAAGGAGTTAGGCGTCAGGAATTATGAGCTTGAGTATATGCTCTGTGCGATGTTGATCTTCGAAGGTGAAAATGAAAAGGCAGGAGGATATCTTGAGGAGCTTAGGAAGGCATATCCGAAGGATACGGGAGTGGAGCTTCTGCAGGATATGATCGGATACAGGGTTGAGTTTGATGATGAAGAACCGTCTATGTGGGATTTGGTAACCGGAAAACCGCCGAAATCCAATATCGTAACCTTCCGCAGAGAGCAGCCCAAGATCGGGCGCAATGATCCATGCCCCTGCGGAAGCGGAAAGAAATATAAAAAATGCTGCGGGAAAGGGAAATAATTATTCGGCCGATCTCAGTGAGGAATATACGGCGACGCCAAGTATCACGGCGGCGCCGGTCAGCTCCCTCATAGTCGGGATTTCCCTGAGGAACAGGAAAGCATAGAAAATCCCGTAAACGGTTTCCATGCCTGTTATGATTCCGACCGTCTGTGCCTTGACACTTTTCTGGGCGGTTACATAAAAGGAATATGCAAGGGCCGTGCAGATGAAGCCGATAAATGCTACGCCTGCGAAATCTGCGGGCCGCCAGACGGCTTCTATGATAAAAACCGTAGGGAAAAGCAGCACGGCAGCAGTTCCCTGTTCATACATGCAGACGATCCTTCCGATATATTTTGCTGAAAAATAGCGGTTTGCAAGAGTTGCCACCGCATAGGTAAAGCTGGAGATCATTCCCCAGATAATCCCGACGGTCATGTGGTTTTCTATAGAAAATTCCGGGATGGTGATCATAACGCCGATCAGCAGAAGCAGTGCACAGAAAATGCTCTGCTTCTGTAATTTTTCATGGAATATAAGCGGCTCTAAAAAAGTCACAAACAGCGGAAATGTGGAAAATGTAATCGTTCCGATGGCTACGGAGGCCACCTGTATAGATTGGAAAAAAGTAGTCCAGTGGACTGCCAGGACTGCTCCCGTCAGGAAGATCAGGATATAATCCTTTTTCAAACCGAGTCTCAAAGGCTCTTTTTTTATCTTAGAAATCAGGAAGAGCAATATGGAGGAACAGGTTACTCTTCCAAATGCCACCAGAACCGCCGGCACTTCGACAAATCTTGCGGTAACACCGGACAGGCCGAAGAGCATGACGGCGATATGTAAGTACAGTACATTTTTATTGAAGGTCTTTTGTGTCTGCATGGGTATCTTCTCCTTTTTTCTACAACAAGATATATTATAGAGAATAAAATAAGGAAGTCAATAAGGAAAGTTTGTAACAAATTATATTTTGCATAGTCTAATAAGTAACAGAGGAGGTGAAATGCTATGGATTTTGAGGAAATATATAATGAATATTTTCGTGATGTCTATCTGTTCATTCTTGCCATGAGCGGAAATGCGGAGATTGCCGAGGAGATCACGCAGGAGACATTTTTCAAGGCATTAAAGGGCGCCGATAAGTTTAAATACACCTGCTCTGTAAAGACATGGTTGTGCCAGATAGGGAAAAATACGTATCTGACCCACCTGAAGAAAAGAAAGCATTTCACCGGGGAGAATGAGAAGATTTCCGGGGCTGTGATTCCGGACACAGCACACGGGGACATGCAGAGTCCGGAATCTGTCTGCATAAGAAAGGATGAGGTGCTTTCTATTTATAAGGTGCTGCATTACCTGGAGGAGCCTTATAAGGAGGTGTTTACCCTGAGGACGCTCGGGGATCTCTCGTTTAAGGAGATCGGAGAAATATTTGACCGCAGGGAAGGATGGGCACGTGTCACGTATCACCGGGCAAAGCTTAAGATTCAGGAGCTTATAGGAGGGATAAAAAATGAGTAAGATTTCATGTGATGTGATTAAGGATCTGATGGTTCTGTATGACGACAATGTATGCAGCGAAGAGAGCAGGAGGCTGGTGGAGGAGCATATCAGGGAATGCGGGGAGTGCCGCAGGCTTTATGAGACGGCCGCTGCCGGACTTCCGGACATTTCACTTGAGAAGGACGGAAAAGCGGATGATGCAGAGAACGGCGATGAGATGAGCGAAACTTTCAGGCGGGCCTGTAAAAAACTGGAGCGGAAGATTACCTACCGGCATATTCTTACCGTGTGGATTACAATCTGGGTGATCGTGATACTGGCTACGATATGGACGGAGTGGCTTAACTATCAGATCAATGTGGTGCCGTCGGAGGATATTCAGGTGACGGAGCTTTACGAGCTGGCGGATGGGTCTGTTTATTGTACATTTAAATGTAAGGATGTTATTACTGCAGTAAATACCAGTGCAATTAAGGTGCCGGAGGGAATGCGGTATAAGGAGTGTGATGACGGATGGCAGGAGGTTTATTTTCAATATCCCGGAATTTTCTTTGGAAATCCCGTCGATAAGATGGTTTACGGGGATGAGGTAAGTATTATCTTTCCAAAAGTAGATAATGGATACGGGGGTACCCACAAATGCAAGACGATTTATTATGGAAGAAAGAATAAGGATGATAAGCTTATTGTATGGGAAGAAGGGCAGGTATTAGAGCCGGCTCCGGAGGAAATAGAAAAAAAGGTAGACAAACAGAAGTCGGAGTATTTTAGCGATTTCGCCTATATGGAAGTGATCTGGTGATTTTTATGGCTATTGCATATTTGGAGTATTTAGTGTATCATAAAACAAATTAATTAGGGACAGGGTATTTTCAATCTGGGACGTAGTAAAATTAATTTTACTACGTCCCCATTCATTACAGGGAGGGTTATATGCTTCGGGTTACTTATATTTATCACAGCGGTTTCTGTGTGGAGACAGAAGAAAGCTATTTCATCTTCGATTATTATAAGGGACAGCTTCCGGTACTTGACAGGCGGAAGAGGGTGTATGTTTTTGCAAGTCATTTTCATCATGATCATTATAATCCGGAGGTGTTTGCATTGCTGAGACAGCAGGGGATTCCTCCGGAAAATATTGAGGCAGTGCTGGCGGCGGATATCCGGAAAAAGAAATACCCCGAGGGTATTAATGTGCTGAGGGCAGGCGGGAACAGAAGCTACACATTGTCTGACGGGACAAATGTCGAGACGCTGTATTCTACGGATTCGGGAGTTGCGTACCTTGTTACCGTGAAGGAGGGTATAAAGGACCGTGTGATCTATCACGCGGGGGATCTTAACGATTGGCGCTGGGAAGAGGAATCTGAGGAATATAACCATAACATGACGGCGCGATATAGAAGAGAGATTGATAAAATTGCAGGACGGAAGATTGATGTGGCCTTTGTTCCGCTGGACGTGCGGCAGGAGGAGGATTATGACCGGGGAATCCTGTATTTTCTTGAGAAGGTGAATGTCGGATGTGTTTATCCGATGCATTACTGGGAGCATCCTGAGGTAATAGAAAAGTTTCTTGAGAAATATCCGAAATACCAGGAGATAGTAAAAAATACGGAAAGGATATAACAGGGGATGAAAAGGGAGAAATATGAGTTTCCTGTATTTTCGGGACGTACCATACGAAAAGTAAAAGGCTATGCTATGCTGGTCGCCGCAGGCAGTCTGTTTTTAGGATGTTTGTTTTGGGATGTTACGGGGATTATGCCGAGGATATGGTACATTTGTGTGCCGGCGTTTATTTTAGGTCTGGTTCTTAGCCGGCAGGAGAAGCATATCATGAAGAGATGTGTGTGGAGGCTTGATGAGGAAGGAATACGCCGGAGCTTTTTCGGGATGAAGGAGTATGTATCCTACGGTGAGATCAGAGAAGCGCTGCAAAGTAAAAAGGTAAAGATCACGGCAGCGGCATTTAAGATTCCGAAAAAGAGGGGATATATTACATTTCATTATGAAGTGGGAAATGATACGGTGCAGAAAACAATAATAGAAAGTTATAAATTTCTTATGAAAGAAATAAATGTGGAAATTCCTTACCTGTCGCTTAAGGTAATCCGGCAGATGGATCGGAGCTTTTATTATAAGAACGACCGGAGAAATTGTGTTATATTTATGCTTATAGCCGCTGTTCCGATGCTTTTTGCGGGTAAGGAGAATCCGTTTGCAGGAATCCTGGCTGTCGCTTTGGGGCTTTATGTCCAGTATACGATGCTGAGCAATTTGTTTAAGGGAATCTATTTCGGGAAAAAGGTGGAAGAAAGAATATCAGGTATGTTTGCACCATATGAAAATGCAGAGCTTCGCAGGGTAAAGGTTTCGTATGCGCGTATGGCAGCGGCAGTACTGTCGGCGATTCTGGCGAATCTGTGCTTTTTGTATGTGGGATGGAGGTGGAATTAAAATGCTCCGTGAAAAATGGTATGAGTGGAAAAACTGGAAAGAGATGATACATACGACCTGGAATCCGAAGGATCCGGGAGCAATCCGGATTCATATGATTCCTCCGAAGTTCCGGTTGTTTCATTTTGTTCCTTCTGTGGCAATCCTGAACGGTAATCAGATGATACCGGTGAATGAATCCTGGGCGATTCTTCTGACGGAGTTTATTAAGCAGTTAAATCGGTACGGGGACGGGGAGATGCCTGAGGAGGAGCTGGAGAGAATCATTCAGAGCACATGCGGAAATGTAAAGAAGATATATCCCTATGCAGATGAGGAAATGTTCCGTGAGGATCTTATGGTCATCGCGGAGGTCTTCGAGGATATTGCGAGGGGAAGAACGCCGGAGATCGATATCGGGCAGACGGATATCGGATCGTATGCTCCGCATATGACGGCGCCGCACCGCATGGATCTCATGGTCAGCGCCATGGAAAAGGGAGGACGCTGGAATTGCAACCAGCATTGCATCCACTGCTATGCCGCGGGACAGGTACATGCCGGCGGACGGGAGCTTGGTACGGAGGAATGGAAGGAAATTATTGAAAGGTGCAAAAAGGCCAGGATTCCGCAGCTTACATTTACCGGAGGCGAGCCGACGCTCAGGGAGGATTTGTTTGAGCTGATCTCTTCGGCCCGCTGGTTTGTGACCCGCCTTAATACAAACGGGATAAAACTTACGGAGGCATATTGCGAGCGGCTAAGGGAGGCGGAGCTTGATAATGTGCAGATCACGCTTTACTCCCCAGACCGGGAAATACATAACAGATTAACCGGTTCGGTGCATTTCGACGAGACGGTGGCAGGGATTAAAAATGCACTGAAGGCGGGGCTTTCTGTCAATGTCAATACTCCTTTATGCAGAGCAAATATATCATATGTGGAAACGATAAAGTTTTTAAAGAAAATGGGAGTGATCTATGTAACCTGCTCGGGAATGATACCGACAGGAAATGCGGCCGATCCCGGGAGGGAGGCTCTGCGGCTTACGGAGAAGGAAATTACGGAGGCAGTAAGGCAGGCGTCACAATACTGTGCGGAGAACGGAATGGAGATACAATTTACCTCTCCGGGCTGGATCAAAGAGGAAAGCTTAAGAGAGATGGGACTTACGGTGCCCTCCTGCGGTGCGGCTCTAAGTAATATGGCGGTGACTCCTTCCGGAGAGGTGGTTGCGTGTCAGAGCTGCCTTGACAAAGAAACCTTTGGAAATATGCGAGATACAAAATGGAACAGGATCTGGAATCATCCGGCCTGCAGGAAATACCGGGATTATTCCAGGCAGATGAAGCAGAAGTGTCCTCTGGGGAATGGACAGGAGGAAGGCAGATGAAGAAAAAAGTATTGGTATTTCTTATATTATTGTTTCTGCAGAGTATTTCCGTGGAGGCAAAGAAGCCGTTGGATGAGATCAGGCGGGAGGCCATATGGATTGACGTGCAGGAAGACGGATCCATGTATATCACTTATGAGATTGACTGGAAGGTGCTGGACAGCACAAGCGAGGGGCCGTTAAGCTGGGTGAAGATCGGCATTCCTAATAAATATGTGGAGGAAGCGAAGCCCTTAAGTGACAATATAAAGAAGCTGGG
The DNA here is from genome assembly GCA_948844705.1 of uncultured Dorea sp. GTDB lineage: Bacteria > Bacillota > Clostridia > Lachnospirales > Lachnospiraceae > CAPEBR01. Next base: position 2,053 of record CAQNVT010000186.1, on the reverse strand, counting down.
ATATTATGGGTCCGGCGGTGATTATATACGTGTGGATCTTGACCGTGAGTATGAGGCGGGGGAAACTGTGAATATGAAGTTTTCCATTCATCAGCACAGGATGTATGAGGAGGCTTCGGGAAATTATAAGTATCGGTTTACCCCCGGATGGTTTGATGATATTGCCGTGAAGGAGCTGCAGATATTCTGGTCCGGCGGTGAGAGTATAGAGTCTGATATGACATTTCTTAATAAGGAAGGAGGATATCTGGAAACCTGGAAGAATCTGGAGCCGGGAGAGCGGGTCAGTGTTACGGTTACTTATCCGAAGGACGCTTATAAATTTGATGATGATTATGATAAGGGCACGGTGCCTGTGGGCAGGATGATTGTGACCGTACTGGCGGCGGCCTTCGGGGTGCTTGGTCTTATTATATATGCGGTAAGGCTGTATGCGGGAAGGAACCGTGAGGGGATCAAGGACAGCTATGAGAAAAACAGAGGGCTTGGAAGTGTATATGTACAAACGGGACGCGGACGGGGAATGGCAGGGCGCTCCGGCGGGGGATGTGCCTGCGCGTGTGCGTGTGCATGTGCCGGCGGCGGCCGGGCCGGGTGCTCCAGGAAGGATTTCTTTTATCGTTGTTTGAGCAGGATTCCACATTTACAGCAGGATTCGCGGGAATGTGAGGAGTAAGAGGAGATGATGCTATGTATGGTCTGGTTGTCAGAGAAAGGAAAGTATTAGCGGTAATTGGAACATTATGCAGTCTGATTTTTGCCGGATTTTTGATATTTATTGTCAGGGACGGACTGAACAGGCATGATATGGTACAGATTGTGATCGGAGGTTCCGTGGTCAGCATCATGCTGCTGCCGGGCCTTGTAATGCTTATGTCTTATGCGCTGAGGCGGCTGTGTCTTGGATATAACGGCTGCTATTACAGGACAATGTTCGGACGGAAGCGGGAGTTTAAACTTATGGAAATAGAACGGATCGAATGCAAAATGGTGCTGGGTGATCTGATTATCATTTTTTACGATGCAGACGGAAGGAAACTTGCGCGGGTTGAAGACAATATGGCAAATGCAGAGAAAATATTTCCGTTTCTGGATGACTATAGACTTCCGGCGCTTAAAAATGGTATTTCAGGAATGCATGCAGAGTCGTGGCGGCAGATGCAAAGGAAATGTGACGAGCAGCGAACAAGCAGATATTATCCCGTCAGGCAGCAGGAAAAACGAAAATGGATAGAAGAAGAATGGAGCAGGAATCCGGCATTTTATGAAAACCCAGAGTGGATTATGCGAATCAGAAGACTTGCGGGGATTTTAAATGTAATAGGAGTGATAGCATTTTCGGCAGCTGTCTGGGGAACCGTCAGAACAGAGGCACTGTGCTACGTGCTGTATCCGCTGGTGATATGGGCTTTTTATCTTACCTTTCACAGAGTGCTTTACTGGGATGTCAAAACGATCAATCCCTGTAAATTAAAGAAGCAATATGTGGGTATGCCGTATTTTCCCATGGTATTTTTGCTGCTGTACGCCATAGTCAGACTGGAATCTATAAATATCGAAGAGATGTGGAAGATGGCAGTTCTGGGTGTGGCGCTGGCTTTGGGAATGATGTTTTCTCTGCGGTTTATCCGCGCCTGCGGAGGATATGCGGAGCTGGCAATTCCCGTATTTATCATTTTTGTGTATTGCTTTATCGGTATGTATTATTGGAACTGTGCGCTCCCGGCAGGAGAGCCGGAATATGTCAGGGCAGAAATCGTGGACGAGAGAAAAGATGAAGGGACAAAATTGGATTCCTATTATTTCACACTCCGGACAGAGGAAGGCGAGGAAAGAGAACTGTCTGTCAGTGGGGATTTGTATCAGGGGGCAGGAATAGGAGAAAGTGTAAGAATATGCAGACAGATAAGTGTATTTGGAATATCAAGCAGTGGCCAAACTGGACTCCCCGGTTTGCCACATGGAAATTCTGGGGTGGTTTCGGAGCCGGATTGGGCTACTATGACGATGATTCTCACAAAGACGGCATGTTCTTCGGTCCGGTGGGTACACT